>NZ_JNLQ01000002.1:0-302569 GCF_000703165.1 Butyrivibrio sp. AE3004 | reverse complement strand
TTTATAATTTGGCAGAACTTTTTTCCAGAAAACAAGTCCATTAATACCAAATACTATGCCGAATATCACTCGCACCATGGCTTCAGGACACATAAGTTTAATCCCATTCATGTCTCCGCCTCCTACAAAGCCACATATTAAGCTTAGGTACAAAGGATCAAGGAACAAAAGAGCTATTGTCATATAGTAGGAAGTAGCACGTATCAGTTTGCTTTTTGATTCGCAAATTCTCCTTGCGAAAAACACTAAAACATATCCCACAAGCAAAGTAGCTACAGCGCCTACCAGGCAGAAAATGCCAAGTTCATTATCTGTCATCTTTTCGCGGTAAACATCTATCTGTACACCTACCCCCATAAAGTTGATTTGCTTAAATACTCCTAGTATAACAGCACAGATAAAATGAGCACCCTCATGAACCACATAGTACGTCAATATTGCAGCTATGATTCCTATATATTGCCTGATTCGTTTATTCATATTTTAGTTTCCCTTACTATATATCTGAATTTATTGTATCATTCCCAAAACAAAACAGGCCTGAATACACTTATTCAGGCCCGTTCTGCACTTATATAACGCTCCTCTCCCCAGCGGAAAGAGCTTTAAACTGTAATTCTTCTCAAACTTGATATTGTTTACTTGTTCAGTAAGATATAATTCTGTATCTGTTTCCAGCAGATCGTAGCTTTCTATTACAATCTTATCATGCTTCCTCAGTACTTCCTCGTATCCATATGCCGTATCCTTCTTTTTAAGAAAGCGTATTGAACTGTCAAAGCTATCTACAATAATGAGACCATATCTGCTACAATCTTGTGTCAGCAATACTTGATCTTATATCCATCACAGCTGTTTCTCCATAACATCAAAGCATAGATAATCCCCGTTTTCTGTTTTAATCATGTTGTATTTTGTGGCTACATAACCACGTTTGAGATATATTTGTTTAGCTGGTAGTGATGCATCAAGAATAATATTCTCATGCTCTTTGCTTATCATTTCTTCAGCAAATTTCATAAGTTCTCTACCATACCCCTTATGTTGATAATCCGGAAGAACAAATAGCCTGTTTATCTCATTATCTGCCACTGTTACTGTTCCAATTGCATTTCCATCTACTTCAATCTGAAATACTATTCCGGCAACTATATCCGCTCTGATTCTGTCATCGGAATGGTGGTCACTGAAGAACTGTACCGCTCCGCTTGGATAGTACTTGGGATAAACTGACCTTATAGTTGTTTGTGTTATGTTTTTGACAGAATCAAAATCTTTCTCTTTTGCAGCCCTGATCATTTCTTTTTCCTCTTTGGTTCAGGCAATTCTTCATACATTTGCTCAAGCAGATTCCGAAGAAACTCCCTGTTTTCAACATCATCAACCAAAATCATCTCTTTTGCACCTTCATAGGGAATTTCCAGATCAGCATCAGGCATCATTGCCACAGCGGATTTTGTCGGCTTTACCAGAAAACGGTCATCGTAAATACCGCCAACCACCTTGCCACGATAATATAAAATGTATTCTCCCATCATTGCCCGATAAGTAATATCATCGAGTCCAGAAAGCTGTTCCAGTATGAAATCCAAATACTCTTTATTTGATGCCATATTCTCTGCCTTTTATCTGCTCATGCACATAATCACAATATGGGCATGTAGGCATTCCGTAAATCTTAATCATGGCAACCTCCTTAAATTCTCTTCTCAAACCTAAAGAAAAAAACTGAACCATCATCTCCTTCCGTAGCGTTAGGATCCTTATGTTTTGGATTATAAAATTCCACTGCCGCAAATCCTAGGCAGTTTATATAAAAATGCAGATTTCTTGTATCAAAGTATGGCGTGCAGGTCTCCCAATGCGTAACCTCAGGATGCCCCGTCTCAATAGCATTCCAGATTTTCTGTCCTATGCCCTTACTCTGAGTACCGCTCTTCACATATAGAAAACTCCACGTGCCCATGGTTTCCATATTATTACAACAATATGTTACCTATCCTCAGCTCCACTTCTTCTGATGTAGGCATACCACCTTGAGCCCCCATCTTCTCGACAGATAAACCTGCCGCTGTATTAGCATAAATCAGTGCCTCCTTCATTTTATCTCCACCACATATTTTTACTGCAAACGCACCATTAAATGTATCTCCCGCTCCGGTTGTGTCAACAATACTGCTTTTGATACAGGGAATACTTAGTATTTCTCCGCTCTTAAGACAAGTACTAACACCCTTGCTCCCTTTTGTGATTATTAATTTCTCCGGATATCTTTTAAGGATTTCTTCTTCAGACATACCTTCCCCAAATATCAGGTATGCTTCATGTTCATTTGGTGTTATATATGTAACTTTTTCGACAATTTCTTTGGGTACATCGGCAGCCGGTGCCGGATTAAGCACAATAGGAATCCCCTTTTCATGACATATCTCAATAGCATAATGAACTGCATCAAGCGGTATTTCATGCTGAAACACAACCATGTCATGTTTAAACAACTCATTCTTTATGGATTCGATATAAGATATATCAGTACAATGATTAGCTCCTGCAACAACAACTATAGTATTATCATCTTCTCCTAAAGTAATTATTGCAATTCCTGTGGGCTCACCATCTACGATTTTTATATTGTCCGTTTTTACATTATTAGTTTCCAAATTTTTGATAAGATGGCGGCCATTCTCATCATTTCCTACACAGCCAAACATTGTGACCTCGGCACCAAGTCTCGCCATAGCCACAGCCTGGTTAGCGCCTTTACCGCCTGGAATATACTGTAAATCAGATCCTTTTACCGTTTCTCCTTTAAGCGGAATCCGCTCAGCCAGCACAGTCTGGTCCATGTTGATACTCCCAATTACAGCAATCTTCACTACGATCCCCCTTACATACTCTTTTCTCTACAATACATCTTTACCAGACCTTTATGCCGCAGATCCATAAAGGGTAATGGTAATACAACACAGCCTATCATGACTAGCATTTCCAGCAATTCAGTTGGCATAGCCCATCCCAGCCAAAAACCCAGTTCTATACATATGCCATACACAATCCAGATCATTCCATGCTTCCTATTCCACTTGATGATGTCTGTAATCTCATCTTTATTTGGAGGCGCGGTCAGATTATAAAACCCAACAGGTCCATCTTTTTTCATAAATTGACAAATACCTATGATCACCATGAAAAGAGCAACTATTGAAAATATCACGACTCCCCATACTGCTCCGCTATTTACCGTTGTCTTTGTTGCCATAAAAGCTACTGTAGGCCCATCCGGTCCTTCCTTAAAAAAAATCATTCTCACAGCTTCCTCCATCAAAAACATAGTTTTACTATAGCAGAAAAAAAGCCATTTAACAGTAAATTATACTGTAAAACAGCCTTTTTTCTGACATTTCTAATATGCTCACTATCTCATTATTTTTCATTTTTCTTGTTCATCATCTCTATCCTTCATAAACTCCTCAAAGTTTTTCATCTCTTTTCTCTTGAAGCTGCGTTGTTTCTTCCATTAGCATAAACAAGTTCATCTTCTGTAATACACATATCACCAGAATAATTGTTTGAAACCCTGAGGTCAGGTTAGCCGGATAAGCTGTACCTGTTACTTACACATGTCATTCTACGGAACGTAACGGAGTAATACGCTCTCTTAAAAATAGAATATAAACGGTTATCAGCATTTTGGGTTCATTTCGCAAATTTAAAAAAATATTATTTTTGCGAATCAGAAAGCCATCTGGCGATATCGATAATCCTTATTCCTTCATGCTGACTTTCCTCATGTTTTGTCCTGGCTATCAGCAGCTTTGGATAAGCATCCTTAATACCTAAAAGCGATGAAACCTCCCGCTTAAAAGTATCCTCTCTGGATATATCATCAGATACCTGTATGTAGACCTTTTCGCCTTCTTTGATTGTGACAAAATCCACTTCTTTTTCATGTAATTTGCCTACATATACTTCATATCCCCGTCTGAGAAGTTCAATTGCAACTATGTTCTCATAGAGGTGTCCATAATCAGCATTTTTTGTTCCTATCTCAGAAAAGCGGAAAGCCAAATCAGACAGGTAGTACTTCTTATCTGATTCTAAATATCTTTTCCCCTTTATGTCATAACGCTGGATTGGATAAAAAAGGAACGATCTGCAAAAGTAATTCATGTATGCCCCTACCGTCTTATCATTCGTTTTGTAGGTGCCAGAGGTTAGTTTGGATGCCACATTTCTTATCGAAGTCTGATTGCCAACGTTATCCATAAGATAGTTTCCAATCATTATCAAGAGATCTTCGTTTTCTATCTTGAATTTTCTTACGATGTCCTTTGCAATAGTGGTCCTATAGATACCATTAACATATTGTCTGGCATCTTCTTCCGTTTTATAAAGATACCATTCTTTATGAACTGTATCAATTCTTCAATATCGTTGAAATCGTCATAATCGCCGATTATCCCTTCCCTATGGTAAACTACCCCTGCCTTTTCATTGATTTCCAGGCGATCGAGCAATGCTTCCATGCCGAAGCGGCGAATATATTCGTTAAATGCTCGGGGTTTTATCTTTTCTGCAAATAAGCCTTTTCTGCAATCAGATTCATCACATTTCCAGCATCCAGGAATACCCTTTGATATTCCACATCTTCTGTTTTCGCAAAAATCAGCATCTTTGCACCAAGATAATTCTTTGAAGCCGTCAAGTTTGCAGCCCTTGCATGCGACATTCTCAGAGCACAAGCAACAAGCCAATCCACATCTTGCTATTCCTAATTCTCGCTTCATTATGACTCCTTCTCGTGTATTTTACTGGAATAGAACTTAGACCTATACCGCGTATTAAATAACCGGCAAGACTTTATTCTCAATGAATTCCACACGATCAAAAATCCTCACCTTAAATGTACCGGTTATTCCAACAGATACATTTTGCTCTTTGTTTATATAAATAATATTTCCGCTGTCTCCAATCGCAGCAAATACATCTCTATCATCATTGGGCTTGTACCATAAATACCCATAGCTCATGAAGCCAAATTTTTCGCCCAGCTTGAGATGCGGTGCAAGCATATCATTCAGGTATTCTTCTGAGATCACTCTTTTTCCATCATGCAAACCACCGTCTAGTACCATCGCGCCGATTACAGCCATGTCTCTCGCAGACATACATAATCCCCACCCTGCAGTTACGCTGCCCTGAGGGTCAGAGTACCACTCATATTTCCTTGGATTTTTGTTCATAAAGAAGTCAAATTGATCCTCTTTAGAGCTGTCTCCATGGGGTATGCGCTTTGGAAGTTCCAGTGGTTCAAACAAGTTTTTGTTAGCGAAATCAATGCATTTTTCGCCCGTTGCTCTCTCGACTATCCCGGCAAGGATCTGAACACCAAGAGTTGCGTACCTGAATTCTCCGGTGATTCCGCTCCGACCACCAAGATAATCAAGAATCGCAAGCGTAAAGTCCTTGGAAGTGCACACCTTCTTCCATGGTTCTGACTTCCCTTTATAAGGAGCCGTCATAGTAAGCAGATGCCTGATTGTAACGTCATAGATAGTTTTCTCCCCACGTTTTACAGTGTAATCAGGAAAGAAATCCATCACCTTTTGATCTACGCTTTTGATAGCCCCTTTGTCCAACGCAATCCCTGCCAGTAATGCTACAATGCCTTTAGTCACTGAATTGACATTCATCGCATCCAAAGTCTTGAATCCATGAAAGCAATCATCAAGTGCCACCTCACCATCTTTGACGACATAAATCTGACATATATTGCTCTCATTCCCTGTACTCTCAGATATGTATCTGTGCAGTTGTTCTTTATTCATAGTCAAAAGCCTCCTCTTAGGAAAGATTTGGACGTCCTAAGAAAAGGCTAATTGAATTAAAAATCTTTTTCAAGAAAAATCTTAAATAATATTTGTAGTCAAAGATATGGTAAGTAAAACTGGTTAATACTCACTCTTGACCTTCTTTTTCAATCTTTTCTAAGGTATCTTCAAGAATCACTTTTCTAAGGTCTGTAAGCCATTCAGAAAAGGATACTGTATCAAAGGCATATGTTTTATTGAGTTCATACTCATTTTCAGCCCATGTATCAATTGGGGACTCGTTGTGTTGAATCAATGCCTCAAGCTTATCCAATGACTTGTACAGCTTAGCCTCCTTCGTTTCTTGGGCATCCATCTCTTCATAAAGAGCAGCTATCTCCCCAGATAGTTCCTCCGGGAGAGATTTAACCCACTGGTTCAAAAGAGAATCTTCAACCTCTCTATCGGAATCAGTCTTTATAAATGTCGGAATATCACCGGTAAAACACTCCCCAAGATCATGAATAAGGCACATATCCACAACTTTATCAATATCTAAATCTGCAAACTCATGTTTAAGAAGAAATGCCATTAGCGAAATCCGCCAGCTGTGTTCTGCCACACTCTCAGTTCTTCTTTTCGATGTAGTACAATGACGAGGCGTATCTTTCAGTCTCTCTGCAACATGTAAAATCTCTAAATACTCCCTTGCGTTCATACCAGCTCCTCCTCTGTTTTGATAATCAATTAAACCTGCTAATATTTTGCAAGCATTTTTTCTTGTTTTTTACTAATAATACCCTTTTCCAGAAATTTTAAGAGCACTTTACGTTTAGCCAAAGGACAGATTTTTTCAAAGCCTCAATGGTCTTGGTTTCAAGAACGCATCTTGCATTTCTCTGCTCGGCGAGACTGAGCCTTTCCTTTAAATCAATTTCTCCGTCTCCAAGAGCCAGATGGTTCCTGGGCGGAACCTCTGAGCCATCATGGATATGGAAATGGATCAAATGATCCTTATGACTCATTATGAAGGGAACATCTTTTTCTCCGGTAGCCTTTGAATGGCCTATATCCCAGGTAAGACCAAACTTTTGACTCTCCAGCAAAAACTCGATCGCTTTCTTTTCATACTCCCGAAATCCGTCTGTGTTTTCCACAGCGATCATGATATCGCTGTCCCCGATCCACTCCTCGCACTTTTCACGAAATACAGAAAACGACTTCATGTAGGTATCAAAATCCCGGTCATACATCTGCACTTTGCGATCAGGCAATGTGATATAAATCCCATGGTGCATGTGCATGTTTAGAGTAAGGGGCTGACTTGCATCACCATAAAGGTCACGCAGCGGTAAAAGAGCTTTTGCCACCTCAATAGAACGCCTCACTGTCTCAAGATATGCTTCCGAAACCAGACGGTTAAAATCTGCAATATTCAGGTTTTCATCAAGATGAATTGTATAGTAGATCCCTGCTTTATCTGCAAGTTCAATAAGGTGCTCAGTCTGCTCCAATTCGTTAACCTGATATTCAGGAAAGTTCATGTTTAATTCTATGAAGTTAAGACCAAGACTTTTGCAAAGATTTATGTTGTCTTCCAAAGTTTTGTTCTCAATAAGTGTTGGCATTCCATACTGCATCATACATCTCTCCCCATTATCGTATTGTTTCCTCAGACACTCTCTGAATTTGACCGACGGCTTCTTCAGGAGTTATTTTTCCTGTTGCGAGCTCTTTTAGTGCATCACATACAGCAAGACTCAGGTCTTCATACTTGATTCCTCTTGGCCCTGCAACATTGTTTTTTCCGTTTTCTACGATCACATCAAGATTCTTTTTTCCATCTTCGCCAAGCCCCTGTACACTTAGCTCCAAATCCGCACGGGATGGCATATATTCCAGGTATTGATTGACCAGAAGATTCTGACCTTCATTTACCAGATAGTCCATAAAGCGAAAAGCTGCTTCCTTCTGTCTTGACTCCGGATTCAGGCAAAGTACTACATCAGGATTAGCAGTCACCGGAGCCACTTTTCCGTCGTCATTCCAATCAATCAGGAAAACATCATGATCTGCACCCTCTTTATCAAAAACAGCTCTGGTTTTCTCATCGCCTACCGTGTACATGTTCATGGCCCAGGATCCGTTGGTGATCATGGGTATACTGCCATCTCGCTGGAACATATCATTAATGGTATCATAAATTGGCATTTTAACAGCTTTGTCCTGGAATACTCCGCTTTCAAAGCAGTCCTGCCATATCTTAAAAGACTCTATTATAGGCTCTGATTCAAAGCTTGCCTTGCCCTCTATTGCATCGTATAAAGCATCCTTGTCGCAATCTGCCGCAATAGACATCCACATATCAAGATTCATCCATGAATCCTCGGCTCCGATTGAGAGTGGCATCTGCCCATTCTCACGAAGTGTCTGACAGGTTTTCTTCATTTCCTGATAATTTGTCGGAACTTCGCACCCATACTGCCTTAGCATATTTACATCTGCCCACATATATCCCGCATAGGTCTGCCCAAGTGGAAGCCCATAAACTCTTCCATCGGAATCACTTACACTATCAAGACATGAATCAAGAAATTTATCCTTCCAATCCTCTCCCCATTCTCTTTCACAAAAAGAAGTCAGATCTTCCTCAAAAATCCTAAAGGTATCAAAGGCTGAACCGGTGCTTATTCCATATACATCAGGGCCATCACCGTCTATCAGTTCTACTCGCATATGCTCCTGATATGCACCTGATTTCGTAAAGACATATTTCACATGTATATCCGGATTTTCTTTTTCAAATGAATCAATGATCTTGTATATTGGGCTATCCGGTCCGTAATCTGCCGGATTCCATGTCTGAAAGACTATGGTTGTTTTTCCTTCCTGCTCTTTAGATTTACAGCCGGAAAGAGCAGTTAAGCATATGATCATAGCCAAAATACACAAAGCACTTTTTTTCATAAACGCTATCCTCGCATCATCCTATTAACATGCGTACTTTAAACATATCATTCTCAGTAATATATCTGATCTCGCTGCCTGTCTTTTTAGCAAAGTCAAGGACACTCCTTGTTCCGATTCCATGTCCGTCCTCTGATGTAACAGGATGACCATTTTCATCAAGCTTAACCGGCCCACGGCAGGAATTTGATATCTCCAAAAGTAGCTGCTGCTTATATTTTGCAGTAACTTCAATGAAACGTTCTGCTTCAGGGACCTTATCACAGGCATGAATCGCATTTTCAAGTAAGTTGCTTACAGCAATAGCCAGCTGCATCTCATCAACACCCACATTATGTGGAATATTGGCAGATACCTTTACCCTTATATTATTCCTCTCTGCAATGGCTACATAGTGCATAAGCGCTGCATTGACAGTAGTGTTCTCGCAAAAACTCCTGTTTCCCCGAGGCTCCTGAGACAAGCGCTCCTCAAGGCATTTTTTTGCTTCATCCACTTTCCCGTCCTGTATAAGGGATAAGATGAGCGCTTCAAAATGTCTCCTGTCATGGCGCATTGCTCTGTCCTGACTAATGATCTCTTCTGTGGTATTAAGTCGCTCTTTCATGCTGTTTGTGGCCATTTCCAAAATAGCCGCGTCTGATTTTAACTGGTACTCCCTCTGCTTTAGTACAGTTGAGTCAACCAGCGCATAGAGCTTTCCGATAACTTCTCCATTCGCCGAAAGCTCTTTTTCCTCAGGTGTGTAATACTTATCGCCAATCTCAATGGTATCGCCTCTTATGATAGCCTCTCTCAAGGTATTAACGACACTCATTGGATCTTTGGTAATATCGGGATAAAGCTCTTTTGCATGTTCATTGTAGTACTGCAGCTTGTCGTCACAGTCAAGGGCAATAACTCCCTCTGATAACCTGTCCACAATATAATCTCTGGCCATGTCTATGACTCCGAGAAGGTTATATCTGAATATGGCTATGAACATGGAAATCGTGATCGCAACATTTCCGAATATAGAAATATCAAAGTAATACGTAGCAAAGAAAACGTGCGCAACCTGGAATATGTAGAGAATTGCCGCAACGATAAATCCGCCGATGATGATAAGGACGCGCCTTTTGGCGATTTTTCCTTTGTGGCTTTTTATGGACCTGAACAGCAATGCCAAAACGATGATAATAGCAATTGCCTGGTACTGCATAAACGCTTTGTGTACAATACCGTTTCTATGCAAAAGAACCGGGAACATACCGGTCTTGTCATACCATATCTTGGAGTAAAACAGATCATGCTCCTGGAATGTAAAAATGATGGCATAGACAAACACATCAATCAGGATCAAAGCTCTCACCAGGAGCCTGGGAATCAGAATGTGACACAGCTCAGCAGAGACCATGATAAGAGAAAATACAATAAACACTCTTCCTATATATGAGAACTTCAGGGCTGCAATATAGCCGTCTTCAGTTTTTGAAAGAAGTTCCAGAAGATACCCTGTGTTACTGATCAGCATTGTGATGCAGTTCAAAAACAGATATGCATGAAGCTTATTTTTGAGTTTTCTAAAAACAATAATCCCCTCAAAAAGCATAGCAAATATGCTAAGTATTATCGCTGCTAAAAGAAATTCCCTCATAGTCATTTCTGTTTACCCTTCATTCCATACACATATCTACAGTTTTTCACCCTCCATTCCATAATACTCTATCATGAAATAAAAAACAGACCCA
The DNA here is from genome assembly GCF_000703165.1 of Butyrivibrio sp. AE3004. Classification (NCBI taxonomy): domain Bacteria; kingdom Bacillati; phylum Bacillota; class Clostridia; order Lachnospirales; family Lachnospiraceae; genus Butyrivibrio; species Butyrivibrio sp. AE3004. Next base: position 292,062 of record NZ_JNLQ01000002.1, on the reverse strand, counting down.
TGTATGCACTGATTTGGGTCTGTTTTACACTTATTTTTCAAATCTGACGTTATACTGCATCTTCCTTAAGGGCTTCTATGATGTTATCATCCTTGATCTTGCTAATGCTAAGGGCCATACTGATGCCCAGAATTCCAAAGACCGCGATCATTGTCACACCGTACATGAGCCAGTCAGGATCGAAGGTAAGCAGCTTCATATCGAAGGTCGAATACATGATGTAGCTGAGCAAAAGAGATATTGAAATCCCCCAGATAAGGGCCTTTATGCCGTAAAGAAGCGTTTCAAGCCTTATCATCTTTTTAAACCCTGTATTATCAAGGCCCACAGATTTATACATCGCGAACTCTTTTCTCCTAAGGAGCACTCCAGTTGATATCGTGTTAACGATATTTGCAATAGCTATAAGAGTAAGAAGAATAGTGAACCCATACATAGCTGTCTTAAGCATCAGCGTGATAGCGTCCATAGCCTTTATTGTAGAGTAAAGGTTAGAACCGTAATAATTGTGGTATCCGCCCTCTTCCAAAATTGAATATATCCTTTCAAGGACTTCTTCTGGACGTGAGGTCTCAACTCCCAGATCCAGGACGAGCATATCTTCGGGAAGAACTTCTTTTGCTTTTTCAAAATACATGGAGGCAGGCACATAGACAGCAATATTGGTCTTAGGTGTCATATTATAGATCTTGTTATTTCCGTCATATTTTACCAGTGCTGCAATCTCTATAGCTGGTGGATTTCCCTGCACCTTATCATAGTGAAGAACCTGTCCCAGGATCTTATCATTGAATACCTCACTGGGCTTATTTTCACGGAAATAGTCATTGAGCAGAACACCTTTTAAGGTATCGCCATAGTATTCGTCCCTTTCAAGCCCGTTATCTGTAAGGATCTTATCAAAATCATCATCATCAGCTATGACCACATCCATGCAGTCTAATTTCAGGTCAGCAAATTCACGCGAAAGGAACTTTTTATCAGCGATATCTGTGTTTGCCAGCTCGTAACGTGACTCAGGGGACTTTCTGAACAAAAACTGTATCATACCGGCGCTGTAAACATCATCAACGCCTTCTATCTGCTCTATTTCGCTCCTAAGTTTGTCACTTTCCGAAAGCAGGCAGGATGCTACAACCTGATATGGAAAATCAACCTCATACTGATTGGCTCTTGCAATTGAATTACAGAAAAAGTTGATCGTAAGGAACAAGATCACCGAAACCGCGATAGTAGCGGTAATAACCTTTCCCTTTACACCATTTCTTTTTATATTCTTGTAAGCAAGCTCCCCTTCATATCCAAAGATCTTGCGGATTAGTGGATTCACACGAAGCCCCTTTGCTTTTACTTTTACCACGTTGTTCTGCCTGAGGGCATCAATAGGCATAACCTTTGCTGCCCTGATGGCTGGAACAAAGGTTGAAATAAGTATTGTAAGCGCTGCAAAAAACACGATCGCTACAATTACAGAAGGCTCGCATACTACAGGTATACTGCCCCTCATCCCCTCTGCGCCTACAAAAATGTCAGCTTCAAGGATCCTCCTTCCAAGAAATGCCAGGGTGATCCTGGTTCCAATGTAGCCACACAATAGTCCCAAAGGAATACCGATGATTCCAAGAATGAGTCCTTCAAAATAAATTGAGGATCTCTTTTGTCTTGCTGTGGCTCCGACGCTGGCAAGCATTCCCAGATAGCGCATTCTCTCTGTAAGAGACATACCTATGGAATTGAAGATCAAAATAACAGATGTAGCGATCACGATCGCAAGTGCAACTGCCATCATTACGAAAAATGACCTGTAAGAGCCTCCGCTTCCCTCAAAAGCAAAGCAGCTAAGCAGATACTCTGTATTAAGATCGTACTTTTGGATCTCATGATCTGCGATGATGTGCTTGATCTGCTTAAGCGCTGTATGGTCACAGTTTTTAAGCAAAATTACCACCTGGGCCTTTTCAGAGTCAGGAAAATAGCCTTCGTCCAGGCATCTTATAATATCCCAGCTTCCGGTAGGTTTGTTGCCGTGAAGAATTGCTGTCACTGTGCAGGTCTCAGTGGACAGCGCCTTGAACTGTTCATCTGACCTGTAGTTTCCTCCCAGGTATACTAATTCACCCTGCTCATCGTACATATATCTGTAGCCTTGTTCAAAGGTAAGGGTATCTCCGATCTTAAGATCCTCCAGGCCATTATCAATAAGGAACTGCTCTTCAACTGCTATCTCGGAGGAATTCTTTGGAAGGACTCCATCATAGTCTGATATTACCCTCATTGACATATATACAGGATTTGCCTGCTCAATATTTCCAATGCTAAAGCGCTCTTCTTTGCCGCTATTAAGTCTTACACCGGTTTTCTGCTCTGTTGTATCGCACAGGCCAACGCTTTCAATCCTGTCATCCTCTGACAGTGATACGTACTGCTTATACGTGATCTCACTGAACTGAGCATGTACGTTTCCGTCAGACTGTATTGACAGATAACCAAAGAACTTAAAGAAAGAAAATACACCCAAAATAATGGCGCTTATAAGTGCCGTCGATGCCACAATTCCAAGTATTGTTACCACCGATCTTTTCTTGTTTCCAAGAAGGTGTCTAAGTGTCAGTGTTGATACAATGTTCATGATGCCATCACCCCTTCTTTCTTTGAATCCCTTGTTATCCGGCCATCCTCGATGGTGATAACTCTGTCAGCGGAAAGTGCGATCTTTTCATCATGTGTGATGATGATAACCGTCTGGTTGTTTTCCTTGTTGAACTTTCGAAGCAGAGAAATGATCTCCTTACTGTTCTCAGAATCCAGGTTACCTGTGGGCTCGTCTGCAAGAAGAAGAGCCGGATGATTCATAAGCGCCCTACCTATTGATACCCTCTGCTGTTGGCCTCCGGAGAGCTGATTTGGAAGATGTGATAATCTCTCTTTTAATCCAAGCTTTTCCACAAGGTCATTAAGGAGCTTTTTATCAGGTTTTTTCCCATCCAGCAAGATTGGAAGTGTCATATTTTCTTCCACGTTCAGGATTGGAATAAGGTTGTAAAACTGATAAATAAGTCCGATGTTTCTTCTTCGAAAGATCGCAAGCTTTGTTTCATCAAGCTTCCCAATATCGGTACCTGCGATGTTGCAGCTTCCCGATGTTGGAACGTCAACCCCGCCAAGAATATGGAGCAGTGTAGACTTGCCAGACCCGGAGGGTCCTACGATTGCCACAAACTCTCCCTGTTCTATATCGAAAGAGACATCTTTCAGAGCATCAACTCTTGTCTCTCCTATTCCATAAACTTTGCAAAGGTTTCTGATTTCCAAAATGTTCATTTTCGTTTTGTCTCCCTTCTTAAACATTTTTCATTGTCTAAGAAAAGTTTAGTTTTATAGGCTTACAATCCCGTGACTTTTTCATTACATTTTTGTAATATTGCAGTTTTCTGGAACGTGTCTTAAATGATCGTCTTATAGAAACGAACAGAGAATCTGGCCCCCACACCTTCAGTGCTCTCCACAATTATGTCACCATGCTGGCTGGTAATGATTGTCTTTGAAAGAGCAAGCCCTATACCCACGCTGTCCTTCCCGGCATTTTTGCCCTTATAGAACCTTTCAAAAATGTGCGGAAGGTCTTCTTCTGCTATTCCGCAGCCGGTATCTTCAATTGTGATCTCCTTGTAGATGTTGGTGTCGGATGTACTTATTGACAGCTCATCACCACTATCCATATGTTCAATGCAGTTTTTCACAATATTTTGAAGTGCTTCTATAGTCCAGTTCCTGTCACAGCTAAAAGAAATATCAGAAATATGCCTTGTGCATTTTATATTTTTCAGTTCCATCTGAATTTCAAAGGGTTTTATAACTTCCTTGATCAGCTGCTCTGCCTGTATATCTTCAGGCTTCATGGTTATGGTACCTGCATCAATCTTGGATAATTTCAGGAGCGTCTGGATCAGCCAGTTCATCCTGTCCAGCTGATTTGACTGTGTCTTAAGAAACTCCATTCGCTTCCCTTCATCATCCTCTGTCTTTAAAAGATCGTTCATGACGATCATGGATGTCAGAGGAGTCTTGAGCTGATGACTGATATCTGCTATGGCATTTGAAAGTGCCAGCTTATCTTTTGATAAAAGATCTTTTTGATAATTAAGAGTAGATGTTGCCTTGTAGATGTTTGTCTTAAGAAGTGACAGTTCGCCCTCTTCCTGATCCAGAATACCAGGGGCTTCATCTCCGGCAAGAACTCTTACAAGATAAGAATTCAGGGCATCAATATCAGCATATCTTCGCCTTGTGATCATCACAAACCCTGTTGTAATGCCTATTCCCAGGATCAATATCAAAGCAGCTGCAGGTATGCCACAAATAGCATATCCACATACAGAAAGAGCAGCTGTAAAAACAGCTGCCGTAATAAACATAAACTTGAATTCCTTATTCCTGAACATTTTGCAATTCCCCAATCATGCTAATACTGTTCTCACAAAATCTGCATATCACTTTTCAAGTATATACCCAAGTCCTCTGACGGTTTTAATGATCTGAGGGTTAGCCGGGTCTTTTTCTATCTTATCCCTAAGTCTTTTAATGTAGACAGTAAGAGTATTATCGTTGACAAAATCACCGCTTACATCCCACATCTCTTCAAGGAGCTGACTTCTTGACATAACAACGCCCCTGTTATTATAAAATGCTAAAAGCAATCTGTACTCCAGGGCAGTAAGCTCAACCATTTCCTCTTTTTCAGTCGACTCATCCAATAAGCCAACTTTAGCTTCGCCAGTATGAATGCGGACGTTTTTTATTTCAAGGATCCCGCTTCTCTCCGCTCCAGAATTAGCCAACCCTTTGCCACTTCTTCTAAGAACAGTCTTGATCCTGGCCATGAGCTCATTGATCCTGAAGGGCTTGCACACGTAATCATCTGCACCCATCTCAAGGCCCATGACCACGTTGACTTCTGCATCGCTTGCTGTAAGAAAGATTACCGGAACATCCTCTTTTTCTTTGATGAATTTGCACACATCATAGCCATTTCCATCCGGAAGATTGATATCCAGGATGCATATATCAAATGTATTTATGCTAAAGGCGTCTTCTGCATCTGCCTTTGTTTTAACATGAACGACCTCATACCCCTCTTTTTCCAGAGAGTACTTAAGCCCCATTCCAATTGCGTCATCATCTTCAAGTAAAAACAGCTTCATTTAATATGCTCCCCTTCGTAGTTACCAGTTGCTATACATTATAATACTACTCTTTGCGCGTTCCTCAAAAGACAAATGAGTGCCAAAACATCGTATGCAGCAACTTTATGAAGCATTTTGTACAAGCGGCTCCGGCTGATGCTCGCAAGTTAGATTATTAAGCCAGCGCTCTTTTTTCAGCCAAAAATGGAATATCCCAATCTTTACAATATCAAGGATTTTAATGCAAAGATACATCTGTACCGGGCCAATATCAGTGAATCTTGCAAGTAAAAAGAGCATAGGGAGCATTACTGTTATCGTTATTCCGGCATCAACATATGCCCCCATCTTTGTGTCACCACCGGCTCTTGCTACAGCCTGCTGCGCATTGATCATCACCCATATCGGCATAAAGAATGACATCATAATTACCATATTTCTTGAAATTGTGATAGCATTCGGGCTTAGCCTTCCAAATACAACAGGAACAATAATTGTGGTCGCAAATCCTACAAATGTCATTGCAACACCAAATACAAAAGATCCGGATAAAAGCCATGTTTTTTCTGAACGTGCCTTTTGAAGATTGCCCTCACCCAGAGTCTTGCCGATTATCACACTGGTTGCTGAGTAAATACCGCCAAATGCCACAAAGAACAGATTCGCTATAGCAAAACTCGATGCCATTCCTGAGACAACATCTGCTCCGCCTCTTCCATTATAGATAGCCGTAGTCAAAGTTTCAGAAAGAACCCAGGTCATCTCGCAAAAAAGCATCAGGGCTCCTTTCTTTAAAATTTCCTTAAACAACTTTCCATCTATCATGAAATCCCTGTTAAAGAGAATTGCAAAATCAGGTCTTCCCCTGAAATATATGAAAGCGAATATGATAAACTCAAGCGTCCTTGCTATAACAGTTGCATAAGCAGCTCCTTGTACACCAAGTGCAGGGAAGCCAAAATTTCCATAAATAAGAAGATAATTGAATACTGTGTTTGTAAGTGTTGCAATTACTGTTACAACAAGTGGTGTTTTAACTTTTCCCATATCCCTGAGTGAGCTTGCTATACTCACAGAAATGGTCATGGGAACTCCAACCAGAGACATGATCCTCATATATTTAACTGCTTCATCAAGAATAAGCGCAGCCTGTGTATTTCCAATAACCATAAGCGACAGGATTTCTCTTGGATAAACAATGCACACCATAAGATATGGGATCAATGCTATAAATCCAGCAAACAGTTTAAACATAAATGCCTGTCGCATACCGTTTTGATCTCTGGCTCCAAAAAACTGTGTAAGAAATATACCTCCGGTCATGCATATAGTATTAATAAAGACCATGAACACAAAGAGTATCTGACCTGCCACATTTACTCCGGACATAGATATATCACCAAGTCCCGATACCATAAAATTATCTATCAGTGAAACCATGCTCTGTATAAGCTGCTGGAGCATTATAGGCACCGCTATCGTAAGGGCGGTTTTATAAAATTTTCCAGTTCCAAAAATTGTATTTCTTTCCCTCATTATACTAATCTCCCTAAATCAATCCTTGTACTCATCATCTCCTGATCATCACTTTAGCATCAAATAAAAAACAGACCCTTTAATTCACTCAATTGGGTCTGTTTTACACTGATATTCAAATCAAGAGTCTTACTCAGTATATTTATATTTTTTCATAATCTGACCGGAGATTATACATATGGCTGTTCCTGTCACACCAAGAATAAACATCATCATTGCGGCGCCTGAACCCTTTCCGCTTCCGAAAAGAAAAGTCCAGAATGGATCATTACTTTTCAATGCCATAAACGGTTCGCAAATCTTGTCTACAAAGAGTCCGCCAAGGAAAAGTCCGATCGGAATAGTAAAAAACTGCAGAGTATTTCTGCAAGCGTATACTCTTCCCTGAAGCTCTATTGGAATGACATTGCGCATTATTACATTCTGGTTGGCTGCCATGAGTGGAACAAACACCCATCCTATTATCTGGCCTATGCACCATAAAACAGAGCTTCTTGCAAAGGCCAGTAAAAAGTTCTCTATCCCCAGCGCAAAAAGCATCGTGAGATATATGACTCTTACCCTGTCCTTGGGCTTTGGCAGGATCATTGGAAGGAAACTTCCTGCTACCATGGCCAGTCCTGAGCATGCTGTTACGATCCCATAAACATTGTTACCTTTTTGAGGTATGACAAGGGCCGGAAGTACAGCATCAAAGGCTGAAGCTGTGAGGTTAACCCCCGCCATAAACAGTATTACAGTAAGTATAAGCGGAGTTTCTTTTAGGAACTTTAGCCCCTCCTTTGCCAGTTTGATCACGTTTTCGTCCTTACTTGTTCCGTCCTTGATCTCAGGTAGTTTTATAAAGAACAATAATGCCACAAATGCTATGGCAAAAGACAAAAGGTCTACCGCAATAACCGTATCCAACCCTGCCAATCCATAAAGTGCTGCAGCTATCAGCGGATTGCCAATTGAAATAAGCGAACGTGACAACTGCTGAAAGCCACTGGTCTTTTGATAATGCTCTTTTGGAACGATAAGTGAATATGCCACTTCCGAAGCAGGCTGCTGGACAGTGTTCATAAGACCTGAAAAGGCATTGATGGCATATAGATGCCACATGGTCAGCGTATCTGTTTTATACAGCACAAATACAGCTACCGTCGTAAGCGCCGCTAAAAGATCGCATATGAGCATGGTTTTCTTTTTGTCGAATTTATCTGTTATAGCTCCTGCAAAAATGCTCATAATGACATATGGCGCATATGTACAGATTGTAAGCGCTGCTGTACTCAGCGCTGATCCGGTCTTTTCATACATCCACAGTGTAAGCGCAAATCCTGTTATTGCACTTCCAAGCTGTGATAGACTCTGTGTGATCCAGATTATGTAAAAATCTCTTAATTCCTTTATTCTGTTTTTCATTATTATTTAACCTCCATACAAATATTTTTCATCTGCATGGAGCATATACACTGCAATTGATCATGTCCTTCCTCCTTTTTCCAATCATAAAATGGTTATCACTTATTGGACAACGTACTCTTTTTCCAGCATATCAGCGCAATTATAACCATGTATATCGCAGACAAAACCACATAAAACCAAATATCAACCTGCAAGAAACAATACAGGAAATTAAAGCAAAAGTGTATCACTATGCCATAGATCAGGTTATCGTTCTTTTCCATGAAAAGATTCATGATAAAGCAAAGTCCCGTCATTACAATAACGTTGGACAGAACGTATGGTATCATCTGGATTCCCATATAATCTGAATCTACAAACCAGAGTATGGTATGCCAGAATGCCCATATAACTCCCTGTATCATCGATGCTGTAAAAAAGCTGTATTTTGCATTAAGGTATGGGCGAAGATAACCTCTCCAGCCTGACTCTTCTCCTGTTGGCCCCGTTGTGATCGAGAATAAAAATGACGCCCAGAACGGGTAGAATCCAAGATTCCAGTACTCACCAAATGCCTTCCCCTGAATCAAGGACAAAACAAATACTGTAATAATAGTAGCTCCAAGAGTAAGTATAGCTGAAGCTACCAGCGTTACTATGCTTATCTTTCCACCAAAAGCTTTTTTGTAAAAATCAGCAATACTGCGGTCAGGGCAAAAATACTTAAACCCTATAAGCAACACAATTGTCGGTGCCCATGCGCAGATATTGGATAAAATCCTCATTACAACCGGAGGGCAGTGAAATACCATGCTTGCTGTCCCGCATAATCCCAGCACCATAAACCAAAATACAAAATAGCTTAGACCTACGTACCATTTTACACGTTTTTCCATATATTGTTATGTCTCCTTCCTATCATCACTTTATCACCAAACAAAAAACAGCCCCGAGATTACACTCATTAGGGGCTGTTTTTCACTGATTTATATCATTTCTTAAACCAAAATGAATAATGATACTTCTTTCTAAAGCCGAGCCTCTCATAGAATTCCATATCGGAAATGACGTAAGCTCTTTTTGCTCCAAGCTTTTTGGCTCTGCCCAGCGCTTCAAAGATAACAGCCTTAGCAACGCCTTTTCCTCTATATGAGGGAATAGTGCATACAGGCTCAACATAAACATAGTCAGTCTCTGTCATATACCATAGCAGACAACATGCCACCATTTCTCCCTTTTCATTCACAGCAGCAACACCCAAATTCTTGTTAAAATGCTTCCTGACTCTTGGAACGATTTCTTCTTCCCGCTCAAATTCTGCTTTGTCATAGCCATGGTCAAATCCCTGCCAGAAGAGCCACTGAAGGTCATAAGCATCTTTTACGGGATCCGGGGAAAAGAATTTAAGCCCGTCCGTGAGTTTTGCTTCAAGTGAATCATCAAGCTTTCTCTCCATTATGATCTCATCCTGATCGGCAATTTTAAATCCCAGTTCTTGAACCATCTCTATCTCAGTGGGATTTTCATCACAGATTGCCCTTCCAAAACCGGAATCGTCTTTAAGCTCATTGCAGGCATATTCCAGAACGGCCTGATATAAATCTTTATACTCCGGAAGGACTCCGCAAAAGCCCTCACCAAAATACATATCGTAAATTGCAGCGCCAACAATTTTGTCATCCACAATCCAAAGGCCAATGGAGTTCTTTAAGCTCTTATCAAATTCAGGATGTTCAATCATCCATTCAAGTCTCGCCCAGTTCCAGTTAATGTGGCTATCATCTTTCTCATTTAATGCAATGAGAAAACCACATAATGCATCATACTTGTCATCTGTGTAGTTCTTGAATTTAATATCAGTTCTCATTCTTTTTTACATCCTCTTTGATCTTTCCAAGGTAAATGCAATAGACAATTGCTACAACTATTGTAACCCCAACATAAATTTGATCCACAAGTGCGTTGTCAGCCCCAAACATAGAAAAGGCATCAATCATTGAGTGGGCTATTATGCATGGAAAAATGCTCCCACTCTTATAAAAAACAAATGTAAGGATAAATCCCCAGGAAACCGCAAAGATCACCTGAAGTATAGTTTCTAAGCTTGTCTGTCCTGTAAAAAGGTTAATAATGTGCCCCATACCAAAAGTAAGTGAAGAAACAATTATAGCTACTGCTGTCCTTTCCTTTGACAACATTGCTGTAAAAAGAAATCCCCTAAACAACATCTCTTCCGCAAATCCAACCAGGATCATAGAAAGCACTGCAATAACAAGCTCAATTCCGTGATAAGACAGTGCAAAACCATCCCAAAGATTTCCGGTCGCCAATATCCACATAGGGATAAAGTATAAGAATCTTTTTGTGTTCTTGGGCCATGAAGCTAATCCGCATTCTTTTTCCAGATGATTTCTCTTTACAAAAAGAATGATTCCATTCGCAAAGACAGTTATACCAAGCAGCATTGCAATGCTCTGATATCCAAAATTTCCTTTTAAGTACGACATAACAACGCAGTACAAAACAATGCACAAAACCGCAAATAATATCCTGTTCTTTTCATACAGCTTTCTCATTTATGCTGTCTCCTTCTGTTCGTTCATCACTTCTGCTAAAGCATTTTCTTCAGTTTAAGACACATATAATAGTGATCAGTATTAAAGGTATTATGATATACATATATTTCAATTAAATCACCCACTATTCTCATGACTTTATGCTCTTACTTAATAATACATTCCATCTGAAGATCATATGGCTCATCTTCCACATAAGATGAAATTGGGTCAGAACAGAGACGGAACCCCATAGCGGAATAGAAGTTTATCGTTTCCTCAGAAGAACAACAGGATGCATACAAGGCATGCGCTCCTCTCTTCAGGGCTTCCTGTCTGGCGGCTTCAAGCAGGGATCTGCCAATTCCACGACGACGGTAATCCGTGGACACGTGAAAGCTATCTATGATGAGTCGCCCTTTATTTAGCTGGGGGATCAGCATAATCTCGCCAACCACACAGTTTCCCTAAAACGCACAGTATGTCACATATCTCCCACTGAGAATATCATCAGCTTTTTGCAGGCGGCGTGCAGGATTCCAATCCTCTGTGTAGGGATTGTAAACCAATATCATTTTTCCTTCATGCAGACGGTACACATTCTTCACTTCCTGATATCGCTGAAAGCCTTTCAGTGAATCGTAGGTGAAGTTATGTTTGTCAGCAAGCTTAATTTCCATATAATATTATTCCTTCCATTCAGATCTCAATATGCTTGTCTATAACGTTTTCAATATGGATAACATGCTCCCGTGTCTCTCCCATCCCATCTAAAAAAGCACGGGTTATATTCATGGTATCGCTCTTTTCTCTCTTGGTGCTACCGTTAAGCACTAAGATCTTCATTTTTTTCATCTCCTGTAATCAATCAAAAATCTGTCCGGGAAGCTTTAATTTTTCCTTCGGAGGGAATGTCTTGTCAAACTCCTCGACATCTGAGTCTTCAACATAGTATCCCTTAGGGGTCTGATATACCCCTGTGATGCCATCAAGATATCCCGGGACCAGCTCTCTGCACAGGAAAAATGACGCATCTGCGCCCTCTGGAAGATCATGGTATCTGATCCCAAACTTGCTTGCATAGTCAAATCCGCAATGGCTGTAGAATCCGATATTCCCTTCAAAAAGAACTGCTCCAAATCCCATCTCTGCAGCTTTTTCCAGAGAATAATCAAGAATTGCCTTTCCATAGCCTTTTCTCTTAAGTTCAGGTGTAATTCCAATGGGGCCCATGGTAAGCACATCAATAGTTCTTCCATCATCAGCCTCAATGACAGTTTTCATGAACATGTTCTGTCCGATCAGTTTCCCATCCTGCTCCATAACAAAGTCAAGTTCAGGAATAAATGCTGGATCATCTCTGAGCACATGAATTACATAGTGCTCACTGCACCCGGGACGATACACGTTCCAAAATGATTCCCTTACTAAATTTTCGACTTCTCTATAATCTTTCTTTTCTTCTAATCTAATTGTGTAATTACTCATATTTTTCTCCATTTTTCATCGTTAAGAAATTAAAAGCTCACCAATTTCTATATGTGGATTCCTATATCTGGCAGAACTTTTCTCTCTATTATGGTGGATAGCATTATTAGGGCAGTTCTGGATACATGCTCCGCAGCTTATACAGCTCTTTGAAAAGAGTGGACGACCATTTTCAATATGTATATTTCCCATTGGACAAAGTCTTGAACATGTGCCACATCCCGTACACGCATCGTTCACGGTAACTTCTTCTGTAATACCAATTCCTATAGGAAACTCATACTTTTTCTTATGACTACTTGAAATAAGTTTGCTTAAAAACGAATTCCTCTTTACATACTTTTTCTTTTCAACTATATCGCCCACAATCTGGTCAATTGCGTCCTGCTGCTTTTTGCTATCGCCTTCCTGTTTTTTCATGTCAGCAAAAGTAATGCAGTTCTCGCCCATTAAAACAGAATTAATATAGTCGAACTTTCTTCCATTTGCCAGAGTAATCTTGTTTACCTCGTTGCAAACAGATCCGGCAAAACATCCGTAAGTTGCTATGGCGAAGAGATAGTTGCATTCCGCCTTCAGTTTCTGCAAAAAATCCTCAATATATGGTGGTATGCAAAGCCCGTAAACCGGAAATACTATACCCACAACATCATCTTTTATCTCATAGATTCCCTGTTTGATCAGCTTGGGAATAGATAAACACTCTCCTCCCAAGCACTTGGCCACATACAAGCAATTTCCAGTTGAGCTTAAATACAAGGTTTTCATTCAATATCCTCCAAATGTGTTAAACAATAGACTGTATAGTTACTATACCCTTTGGAGAAAAGAAAACATGGATTACACTGATTATTTTGCTTTTTACACTGATTTAGGTCTGGTTTTCACTGATTTCATTCCACTGTCCATTCAGTCCATTCGATATGGTTATACTGCATCACATCATCTGATTTTTTCATTCCAAGCTTCTCGTAAAAAGGTACAGCGTTTTCATTTGCAATAAGATAAACAGCTATGTCTTTTTCTCCACCAGCGAGATTATGCGCTGTCTTCATTAGTCTTGAAGCTATCGGTACTGCAAACATCGCCAGAATATCAGACAGTACAAACCTCCAATGTGCCATGTTTTCCCATTCGCTGTCAATCACTCCCATTTTTCCAAGTTTCTTATTTTTCGTCCCTTTTAAATCCAGCAAAAGATCAGCCGTTGCACAAAGCAGTCCTCCTATTATGCCTATAATTCCAAGCACTGGTGTTATAAAAATCATTTTTCATTTCCCTCTTAATCAATAATTTTTTTTGGCCATTTGCAGATGCCTACCTCAAGTGCCCTTTCTTCTTTAAGATGAAAATCTGCATATTTACAATACCAGCAGCCTTTCAAGCTTGGAATTGCATCCTCTCTTGGAGTGTATGCAGGGCAGATATCTTCTGGCCACACACTTCCGTCTCTCTTAGGAATATCATAATTGTTTGCTTTATTATCCATTGCATTGCCTTTCAAAATCTAAAGTCCATATAACTATCCATGACTTCAGAATATCTGCTCTTTGTAACAGGTATCTGTTCCCCACCTCGAAGCGTAATATCTATCTTAGTCAATTTATCAATTGCTGCTATGTTCACAGCTATAGATTCATGGCATCTTACAAAATCTTTTCCAGAATGATTTTCTGAAAGATATTCTGCAAATCCTATTCTCAGGGTTGGGGTTGATATGATCTCACCATTATCCATATGGTATGAAACCACATGATTGCGATATTCTATATAAAGAATGTCGCTAAGCCGCAGTGTCTGCATGCCACCCTTGATCTTTATGCAAACGCTTTTATCACTCTCAATATCCACGCGAGAAATAGCCAGATCAAGAGTTGAAAAGAACTTTTCTTTTTCAATCGGCTTCAAAATATAATTTATAGGATTTACATCAAAAGACTCCAGCGCATATGAGCTCTCAGAAGTTGCAAAAATGATCTGGGCATCCGGCTGATTCCACCTAAGTTCCCTTGCAGCCTGTATTCCTGTAACCATTGGCATAACAATATCCAGAATGTAAATATGCGGTCTATAATGCTCACACTCCTCTATGAGTGTGTCCGGATGATCAAATATCCTGACCTGAGCTTTTATAGAGTTTTTCTTCAAATAATCCTGAAGAAGAATATGTACCTTTTCCCGATCAGACTTGTCATCGTCACATATAGCTATACGTAATTCAGAATTCTCAATAAAGTCCTTGTTTTCCATAAATCCCCCTGGCATAGCGTGAATATCTTTTACTACAACACATTATATCAAAGTCCTGAGCTTTATTTACCCTCAAGTCTGCGCTTGGCATCAGGATTATTACTGATTATTTCAGAAAGCCTGGAACATGATGTCATTTCAGTGCAGTCTCCGCAAGTAACAACCTTTCTGCCCAATGCACATTGCCTAATTTTGCACAAAGACTGGCAAAAAGGCGTCTTCACTCCTGTAAGCCTGCAGCCTACGCAATTTATCATTTCGGGGGTTATCTCTACTCCATTTAGCTCAGACCATTCTTTAGAAACCTTTACTCTAAGCTCGTTGTCATCATTAACCGTTGCTTTACGCGCGTCACACTGTTCACAATCAAGTCCGCAGAATGCGATATAATCCGTCATGGCCAATCTCCTTTTCCTAATATGTTTTTCTCTTCCTGTTTTACGCTGATTCACCCCCAAAATACTACTTTATATGTGGGGATGCAAACCGGCTTAAGAGGCAATACACCTGAATGTCTCTCAACCGTGTATCCCTGCTCTATCAAGGAATCTGCCCGTCTGTCCATTTCTCTTTCGCTATTACATATAATTTCATGTTTTCTATTCATTTTCTTACTCCTTTCAATAACCATACCAAAGCTTTACTTGATGCCACTCCCCTTTCACACCCTAATCTATCACAATAAAAAACAGCCCCTATCAGTTACACTGATAAAGGTCTGTTTTACACTTACTTTATTATATTTTGCAGATCAGTCAAAACTCTTACCGAATTTTCCAAGCAACAAGAATGTTCCCAACACTGCGTTAAATGTTACTGCCGAAAAGGTACTGAATCTCTCAAACAACCCGAATACTGCCTTTGGCATGATTCCTGTTCCGACAGACCCAAGGAGCATCGCAGCAAGGCACACGCAGGCCCATATAAAAAGAGATTTCATCCCCTCTTTTTTAGCTCCGATTATTGAGAGGATAAGCGCTGTCAGAGAAAAGATCACCACTAAAGCAGTTACTATAAGGTGCATTATGTTCTGGGGGTGACTACTGTCAGCATCTGCCACCCATGGAAAAAGCTTGTATCCTACATCCGAAATCCATTCCATAGCAGCAAAGAAATATATTCCCAGCCTCAAAATCTTAGTCTTAAGATTCTGAGATGCCACGCAGACGGCCATGATAGAAACAAGTCCACATGGTCCATACAAGGCACTCAGCTGCCCTGCAATCTCTGCAGATGGAGCTCCAACAGCACTTAGATCACTTACCGCCATGCTAAGCCAGTCATACCCCGGATAAGCAAGGGGCGAAAACATAACCATCGCAGTATATGAAAGCAGACTGATAATTCCACATATACCAAGTTTTGATAATTTCATAGTGTATCTCCTGTTTTGGGCCTCGATTTTGTTGGATGCGCCTTTGATACGAATATCATAGCATCATATGTTTCTGATGGATTTCTCCATTGTCTGTAAGCATATGGGATAGCTCTCATGATTACACCATTTAGTCCGCCTATTGGACGCTCATCCAAGTTCCCCAGTAGTATATAGCCATTTACTAAAGTCGCAATGCTTGAATCATCCGGAACCTTTGAAAAATCAAGTAAACACACGTCATTCCCATTCTTGTATGCTGCTTTTGCCAAAGGATCGTGTGAGTAAGCTGTGAAAGTAGTACGCCGTTTCTCATTTTGAGGCACATTGCAGGTTGTTTTGTAGAAATCCGTTCCAATACTAAAGTAAGCATCACTACCAACCTCATCAGCAAGTATGTTCCCCATGACCTTATCTTTTCCGCCAACGTACGTTCCAAATTGTTCCATATGCCCGTTATGCCCACAGATAAAGATCATATTATTGCCAAGCTGCTCTTCTTGATCCAAGATCCACATTGCGTTCTCTGCCATTAAAATATCACGCATACCAGTTGATCCAGTGGGGTCATTTTCATACGCACCAAAGAGCTTACTGTTTTGTATCAGCACATCAGCATAATGCGCTGCCACCTGATCATTGTTTTCTAACAAAAGATCTCGCTGCTCTGAGAAAATCTTTTCTCTGTCTTCTCTGCCAAACTCATCTGAATAATCTTCTCCATCCATCAGCTTTTCAAGCTTGGTGGTACTGATCCCAGACTTTGTGAGCGCTTCAATGACGTATCTAAACTCATACTCATAATCCTGCATATCGAATCCATAAAACCGCAGGTCCTGACCTTCTTTTGCTTTCTCGTTGTAGGATCTCATCCAGGATATGAGATCTGCCATCTCATCTGTTCTGTAAATTGTGAACCCAAGAGTTTCAGTAGCTTCTTCCAGAGTTCCCTCACCACCGTGGATATAGCGATTAATAGCTTCGCAGCATCCGGTGTCTGCCTCAAGGGCAAATGCTCTTATTCCTTTATTTTCTACCATATCCTGAAATACAAGTTTCTTCAGTTCCTGAAACTCCTTGTTACCATGAGTTGCTTCACCAAGCGCAACAATACGCGTGCTTTCAGGAACATCTATTTCAGGAAATTCATCACCCGTGATCTTCTCAGCATACCTGGCAAATTCATCTACATCAGCACATTTCCCCGTACTAAAACCTCCAAAATGGGCAAATATCAGGCCGGTGATGACTATCGCCAGTAATACGGTGATCACAATGATCTTTCCAATAGGTTTCTTTTTTCTCTTTTCCATTTTTACCAATATCCTCTCAATTATTCTCTTTGTTTATAAGCTTATTCAGGATTTCTCTTGTTTTTTCTTTATCCTCATAAATTGGGCTATGAGCGCACCCTTCAAAGAGAAAGAATTCTTTTTCCGGGGCTAAAATGGCCTCATAGTATTCTTTTTGAAGCGCAGTACAACATGTCATATCATTTTCTCCTGCAAAGAAATAAATTGGTATTTCAATACCTGGAACCGCGGCAAAAGCATTAAACAGTCGTGATTCATTATGTACAGCAAACTTTCCGGAAGCCACTTTCCCTCTCCAGATATTGATACGCTCAAGCGGAGTATATGCCATTATCCGAAGACTTGGAAAAAATATACCTGTCAGTTGTCATGCTGTCGGGGGCAATACTACTGTCAAATGACAATCCAGTACCTCTGTAGTCGAAGTAACATACTGTGAAATAGTCAGGCAATACAGAAGGGTAAAAGCTCTCCATTAGATATTGAGGAATACCCGGGCCACCTCCACAGACAAGAAGAACTGGATTATCTGTATTATTGGACAGTAATATCACTCCCAACTGAGCACCATCAGCTTCCAGAAATGTCTTTTCACTGAGGGCGTAATCTTTCGGGAGCTTTCCAGAACTCGGAGGGAGGATCAAGAATATAGTCAACACTATTAAAACTATAGGAATCATTATCCATATCATTACTTTTTTCACCTATATTCTCCTGTAGTCATATCTTAGATTTCATTCTCCATCAGTTCAACCTCCAACTCTATTTACTATAACATGACCTCTTGCCCTTTTTCCTATAACTGTAAGTGTATATGTTCCTTCTGCCTCAATGCCAACCTGAAACTTCGCAGACTCAATCCTATTTCCCTGATAGATTGGCTTATCATCATCCTTTTGGATAAGCAAAGACAAATCCCCGGATTCAACATCAACCGTCACTTCAAGAGCCTCCCCCTCTTTCATCTCCAGTTCATGAGAATAAGACGTATTAAGAATTTCAAAGGTCATATCAAAATGATCTTTATCTCGGGTCATATTTCCATTAAAAGCCGCTCCTTGTGCACATGCGCAAAGCAGCTTCGAAACAATCAACACTGCAACAGTTGTTAAAACATATCGCTTTATCTCATATTTTTGTTTTCTCATAATATTGTTTTATCACTAAATAAAAACAGCTCCCTCTCATTCACTGAAAAGGAGCTGTTTTACACTGATTTATCAAATATTTAAAGGATCGATCATAAATAAGTCGTCACGATTACAGTAAAAGAGAATTCGTCTGACTCCACGGATCTTAAACCTCGCTTCTGCGCATCCTTCAGGATAGAGCTTAACTATTTGAATATTGCTTTTTGATGACTTACTGAACCATTTCCCTCCAAGAGCTTTTCTCCGCTCATTGTAAGGATATTATCCAGATGCCTTGCCCAATCTTCCATGTCTTCTAGGAGCAGATATGCTGCTTTATACAAGATCTTATGCTCCTGAAATGTTCTTATATTGCCTCTTCTTCTCGCTAACATCACATAGTACATATTGATCCATGTTGGCACTCCATTTTTCCTAGGCATGACACTTGCCCCTCCTCAATTATAAAAACGTTATGTATATGGTTCAAAACAAAATTCATAACGTTATGTATAACCACAATTCTCCGTTGTCACAATATCGTTTATATGCTAAGATTCTTCCATCAAAAAACATTAAGGAGGAAATCCGGGTATGGATACAACAATGATTGCAGTAATTGCTGTTCTTTTGTGTTGTTGCGGGGGACTGACACTCAAAAGAAAAAACGATTCAAAGAAGCAGGATGAAAAAACTGAATAATCATCTGTCTTCGTTTTAACGTATAACAGGAGCCTTACCGGCTCCTGTTTATTTTATGTATCTTCATACTCCTCTTATAATTTAGTAAGCTTTATAGTCCGCTTATTGACTGACTTTTCCGCACTTTTTTGTTACAGCAAGATCAGGATCAACTATACCGGCTGCTATGTCTTCAAGCTCCCTACGCTCGGCATATGTCCATATAACATCGTAATATTAGTGATATATTCTCTCTATCTGCGATAAAATACCTTCTAGATATAGACACAAAAAAAACCGGGACAACTTGGCCCTTGATGGTCCAGTCTCCCGGTTAATTCGTTTCAACTCTACGGAACGATCATTTCTCAAACACCACACATCCTGCCTGTGTAGGGTGATCATATATGTACTTTTCTTTTGCCTCAGATTTATATTTCACAAGTTCATATGTAAGAAGGATATCTCCACCGGCGCTTATGATCATTAGAATTCCCATATTCAAAAGAAACCTTGAGCCAACCATTATTCCAACCACTGACGGAACTATTCCCAATACTATCAGCGGCATCATTGCTCCCCAAATATATGCCTTCTTGGTCAACACAGTTTTGCATGTGCAATACGGCGTCATGTATTCTTTCATGAATCCAAACTCTATATCCTTAATACCACCTTTTGCAAATAATCCCCAGGTAATGCCATGAATGCCTTCATGCACAGCTATCAATATAACAAAGATTCCCCAGAACAACAAATGCACTAAAGGAGTACTTGATTTCATACTCGAAACTATGGTGTTTTGCGGATTCACCAGAGAAAATAGCACGTATCCCAATATAAATGCAGGAACTCCTATAAAACCAGCGATCAGATTTGCCTTTACTATCCCTACTGTACGTTCAACTTTTCTGAATCCTTTCCCCTGCAAATCAGCACTTATATCATCCAAGCGCTCCATCCGGCGTTCTTCAGCAGGAGTCAGCTTTCTCTGTTTCTCCTTTTTGAACTCATTCTTCATATCCATGTGATACAATACCCCACCTATTACTCTATTTTCAAAACTGTCCCTGATTGTTTTCAAAACAGCTTTCTTCCGATCCATATGCAGATACATGCACCGATTGTCGAAATGACCAGGTTGCCAATGAGTCCGCTTGCTGACAATCCTGCAAGGCCGAACACAAAGCCTCCGACACATCCGCCAACGATACCAAGAACAATGTTCTTTACCATTCCGGATTTTTCATTCATGATGTTGCTTGCTACACAGCCTTCAATCGCTCCAAGTATAAGTCCTCTTAATAATCCCATTTTAATTCTCCTCTCAAAAATGCTTTTGACATATTTAACAATGATACCACGCTTTTATCAAAACGCATGACAAACTTTATTATTTTTCTCTATTGATGCTATTATTATATTTGGAGCCGGATACAGAATACACATCCAGCATTGCGACATTATTATATCTATTTTCCGTTTGTTGTAATTTATAAAAAAAGACGTGATTCCATGGCAACATATGCTATCTCAGATCTTCATGGCCAATATGATCTTTTTCAAAAGCTCCTGGATGTTATCCACTTTTCAGATGATGACTTTATGTATGTGCTGGGAGATGCCATAGACAGAGGTCCGGACGGAATAAAGATATTACACACCATGATAATGAGTATGGTGTCATATACATACGGCTTGATGATATGCATGAAACGGATCTGAATTTCGCTTCGCTTTGAAAAAAAGCTGTGGTAACCATAAGTTATCACAGCTTGCCATCCCTGAAAAAAACTACCTTTTCCACACTTATACTCACATCATTTACTCATTTATATATATCTTGAAAAATTTCATCATCAACGGAATATACGTTGCGAGAAAAGTCAGACTTGCAACCGCACATACTCTCTTTCGATTACATGGCTTAACAAGCATCCCCAACATTATTCCAAGGGAGATCAAGCAAAACTTAAGTACTGCAATGATTTTCCAATCACTTGATCTTACATAACGATTTGCTGCATCAAAAAGTTTACTCATAAACCCTCCTCAGTCATTTCCCTCATCAAGTGCCTACATCACCATAATCAGCGTATCCTCACTCCAACTGCTCCATTTTTCGCTTTCAATCCTCACTCCGTGCGTTTATCCATGCCATCATTTCCTTATTGCGCTCAAGCAAGTTATAGATTCCGTCCTCTGATAAAACACCACGCTTCAGCCTCTCAGGGAAACCCCTTTTCTCATCCATGGCGAAATCATCCTTCCACTGCTGGCTTGTATAATACTCCTCAAGTCTTCTGATATCGGACTGAAATTCCCTATACTCTTCTATTTTCGCTTCCAAAGAATCAAGCCTTGCAGTCGCTTTATCCAGTAGAGCTTCCATCTGATATATATGCTGTGGTATGTTCTCACCGGCAAGCCTTCTTTGGAATTTATTCTTGCTCCCGTTGTACTTTTTCTCAACCTCGTAATCAGGCACCCATATCTGAGCCTCATCTATCTTATCCAAAACAAACGCCAGTGCCTCTTCATTACTTATCCCTTCATTGACCTGCTTCTTGTAAGCCTGATACATCCACTCCGCTATCTTTGATTTCTGTTTATTCTTAAGCTGGCCATAGCTTTTGTTCATCTGAAGGAGCTTTCCATTTACCATTTTGCATTTACTCATATGTCTGTTCCCATCTCATCGCATCTTATCTTATGAAATATTATACTCGCATTCCAGCACCACAAGCACCTATTTTAGGCAGATCACGATTTCACCGAATCTTCACACTTTCCCCACAGAATTTTAGTTTGGCTTAAGTAAGATTAGTTATCATAAGAACATCAAGAGGAGCACAAAACCTCTTGGAAGTCTACACTCCGTTCCGGTCGTTGCTAAGCACACGTCCCCCGGACGTGTAGCAACCCTCATAAGAACACTTTTCTTCATAAAACACAAGCTGCCAGAAACATGACAATCTGGCAGCTAACCCTCAAAAAACTCAGCTGCAGAAATGCAGCTTTTATATATTAATCACAGGGGGCTTACAATCACCGTAATGATACTGACAATGATCCCCAAAGCACTTCTGATTTTCATATTCATGGCCGCCTCCTATTCCAGATCCCCATCACGTTTACAGAACTCATAAAACTCACAGGTAACACAAAAATGTCTGCAGTACTTGTTATTCTTATACATGCACTTCTTTATCCAATAGATCAGTCTGCTCATACGCACCACCTCACTTGCCACTCGGTTTACCTTACATTCTTATTATGCCAGCCAAAGAGTCCAATAAAAATGACAGCAAAAAACCGGAGCAGTTATCTACTCCGGTCATCATTGCTATAACATATTTTCAGGCTTGCTCATCCTTCCTGTCCATCCAAGGCTCCTTGCCCAGGACTTAATCTCTGCCTTTTCTTCCGGATTGTCCCCGGCAAGTGTTTCAAGCATTTCATAAAAACCACTTATCCCGCCTACATCATCAAGCACATATGAGCCGTCTGCTGCCACGCATTTCGGGTGCTGCTTCACATCAACATATGCAAGCTCGCTGCGAAGATCTTCCTCCACAGCCTGATCCCCATTAAAAAATCTGTAGCGCTCAAGGCCATCATTTTCATTCATGATATCGATCACGAAAGGATCTCGTGCTTGAAATGCGTGGTGAAAATGGATTTGAAACTGTAGTTCCTGAAACATTAGCGTCTGGCAAATCATTAGCAAACAGCATTATGAGTAATATTGATTTTAAAAATGTCTTTTCAGATTTTCAAAATATGGCTGTAACAACTATAGGCAATGGAAAAATCAAAATATCTAAGCAATAGTTTCTTATGAAGAACCCAATTATACCCCATCGCGCATCTTAGCATAGGCACAATGGGGTATAATAACGTTTCTCTAATCATTATTACGTTTTTATATAATAACCACTCATTCTTCACCGTATGGCAATGCAAGCCACCGCCCTACGATAACTATTTCTACTACATGATAATAA
The DNA here is from genome assembly GCF_000703165.1 of Butyrivibrio sp. AE3004. Lineage (NCBI taxonomy): Bacteria > Bacillati > Bacillota > Clostridia > Lachnospirales > Lachnospiraceae > Butyrivibrio > Butyrivibrio sp. AE3004. Next base: position 269,155 of record NZ_JNLQ01000002.1, on the reverse strand, counting down.
TGAATCTCTACATAAATCAATTTGGCGCCTTAAAATTATATATTGGTTTCATCACATCAATTATCTCCACAGACTCCTTTATTACATCTATGATGTCATCCAGCGACTTATAAGCCATAGGTGCCTCATCAATTGTCGCCTCACAGACAGATGATGTGAATACTCCTTTCATAGCCTTTTGATATTCCTCCATAGAAAGGTTGTTCTTGGCTGCAGTTCTTGACATTATCCTTCCTGCACCATGTGGTGCTGAATAATTCCATTCGGGATTTCCCTTTCCGATTGCAAGTACAGATCCGTCTCTCATATTTATGGGAATAAGAACCCTCTCACCCTCGTGAGCGGCAATAGCGCCTTTTCTTAAGATCATCTCATCAGTATCGATATAGTTATGAATTGTATGAAAAGCCTCGCCTCCTGCGAGTCCTGATTTCTCAAGTAAAATCTCCGCCATCTTTTCGCGATTTTTCTTTGCAAATCTCTGACATACCTCCACATCATGAAGGTAATCCTCAAGGTATTTTCCTGATAAGTAGCAAAGATCCTCGGGCATTGTCATAGGCCCCTCGTGGAATTTTTTATTATATAGTTCTTTAAGCGCTGACTGAATCTCTTTTCTTCTACCCTGCTCCTTGTATACTCTTATGAGCTCGTCTCTCGCCTCAAAGTACTCTCCAATACCCTTATCGATATCAACTGCAAGTGTCTGATAGAGCTCAGCAACTTGCTTCCCGAGATTTCTGGATCCTGAGTGAATTACAAGGTACTGCGTACCATCAGCCGCTCTGTCCACCTCGATAAAGTGATTACCTCCGCCAAGAGTTCCCAGTGATCTCTCCAAGCGCTTTGTTTCCTTTAACTGTCTGTAGCAGCGAAGCTCTGTAAGGTCAAATCTCTCAACTCTTCCCTCCCATACATCCCTTCCGGAAGGAATCGTAAAAGCGGCCATATCAAGCTTCTCAAGGTCGATGTTCTGTTTCCCCAGATTAACTGTGTACATGCCACAGCCGATGTCCACACCCACGACGTTAGGCACTGCCTTATCTGTGATAGTCATGGTAGTTCCGATAGTGCAGCCCTTCCCGGCATGAACGTCGGGCATAATTCTGATCTTAGAGCCTTCCGTCATAGGGTAGTCGCACATTCTTCTTATCTGCTCGATTGCCTCGTCCTCTACCACCTTGGCGTAGCAAAGGGCTGTATTTACTTTTCCTTTTATCTCTATTATATTCATGATTTAGTCCTTTTCTCAGAACCGGGAATCTTACTTTCTCCCGGTTAATCACTATTTTTCAGTTATATTATGAGGCAATCCTTTCGTAGCGCGTAGCCATAAGAACACTCATCATAAATTTGTAAGGCTCTAAGTTTCCCTCTTTTATCATTGAAAAAATCTGAGGACTACAGCCTGATACAAGCGCCACACCTTGATCATTCATTTTTACAGGTTGCTGGATATTACGGCTGTTCACGTTCCAGAAAACTATCTGAGGAAGCTTGAAACCATATCTTGCATATTCTGCCTTGGCATGCTCGAAGTTTGTAGCTTCCGCATTACCTGAGCAGTAATCGAACTCCATGTCGGATATTATGTAGAGCTTCTCAGGCATGTCAGCCTGAGTAAGCCTATTAGCCACAGCTGTTCTGAGGATGAGCATGAAGGTCTTTTCAATATTCGTGTTGCTACACTCATTGAATCCCATGCAGTAACGCACTTTCTCCACAATATCTCTACCCTTGATTTCGACGAGTCTGGGCCTCTCTGAGAATGTTATGAAGTGATTCCTGAACGAACCGGTATTTCTCTCTGCAAAGTAGATGCCAAGTGACTGAGCAACTGCTGCAGGAAGTGTACCTCGCCCCCAGTACATTGACCCTGAACCATCAACCACTACAAGAGAATTCTCTGAACCAGCAAAGTTAGGAAGCGCATTCCAGGTTGCGTTCATGGCACGTCTCTCATCCTCTGTGAACTGAGCTCTGCCTATTACAGGAGCTATCACATCGTAAGGAGTAAGAGTACCTGTGTGCATCACTGTTGGATCTGTTTCTGCCTTTTTTATAAAAGACTGATATCTCTCCTGATCTTTTCTAATAAATGCCTGTCTGTATTTGTACAGAGCCTTTGAAGGCTGCTTTTCATAATCAAAAGAATAGTCTTTTTCACGGAGATTATTCTCTATAATCTTGATCTGTGCTCTTAGGGCTGAGAGATTCTTTCGATACCCAGCGTCAGTCATTTTCATAGCTCCGGCAATCTTCTTGGCATTTCTTACAGCATCTTTATTGCTTGTATTTACAGAAGGAAGCCATTTTGCTAAAAGAGATACGTTTGCATTCTCACCGTTCTCTACAAGCTCGTCCATGTCAGTACGCAAAGTTTTCTCTATATATGCCATGACCTCTTTTTCTACAGGTGTGTCAAGTAGGGCCATAAGGTCATCATATCTGCCGTATTCAGCCACATTCTCGATATTCTTCTTAACAGATTCTGTCTCAGCAGTTGCAAGGTACTTAAGGATAACCTTGAATACTCTTCTTTCGCCCAGACCGCCTCTGATGTCTCTTGAAAAAAAGAGCATCTTCATGGCAAGATCTGCATCTTCAGCGTACGCCCTTGTGAATCTGGTTATGATATCTTCCTCAGATGCATTTCTGAGTGCACCTATTGTGGCAAAGAGATCGAGGCAGTCAGACTTTGTTGATACATAAGTTATAGCGCCATTCTCTGTATATGTTTTATTCGCTTCTTTTTTTAAGAACTCTAACATTTATATCCTCTCCTTCAGCAAGGTGCCTCGGGCATCAGCCCGGTTTCATGATTTACAGTCATAATTTTTTCTGTTTTATCGCCCATAGAACTGTAGCTTCCATGAGCCTTACAAGATACATTTTTTTACGCGCCGCGGGCTCTTACCCCGCAATGCCTAAGTCATGCCACAGATAACTTTTCAACACGTCCCAAATAGTTGCTGTTCGTATCTTTTCTTTCAAGACACATACACCCAAACGGGCTGGAGCGGGATTCGAACCCACGATTTCCAGAATCATAATCTGGTGCTTAACCACTTAGCCATCCTGTATTGATTGCTGTCTGTGTCTTCGTTGTAATTTAATCATAGCTCCATGCATTGGAGATATAAAGATGCAGATTGACCTTGAACTACAACCCCAATATAATATGATATATAGCTTTTATACAGCTATCAATATTCTTTTTACAACCCCAAACAAGAGGTGTACTATGACAGAAAAATATAAAATCTATCTTTCTGAAGATACAAAATCAAGACTTATAAATGATGCAGAACTATTTGAATTCACAAAGAAGGATGAAACCGTTAACCTTAATGCGTTCCTAAAGGCACTTATTGTGAATTACTTCGATCAATACAGACATGACAGCGAAGCACTTCTATCTAACATCATGCAGGATCTTACAGATCTCACATCTATAACAGACAAGGATGCAGCAGTTCTGGCAGATAAGATTGTAAGTACATATATTAAAGCTGATCGACTTCATAACAGCAAAAACACTGCTCTTACCCTGACCGTCAGTGGATCTTCCTACGACATCCTGAAGATAATTGAAAATAATATGCTAAAGGATACCTCTCTTTCCCAATACCTTAAAGACATGTTTAATGCTTACCTATCCATTCCAAGAAGCGAAAGAGAAGCAATTATTTTCAAAGACAGTTACGAAGATATAACCAGAGCATTAAAAGAGCATCGTATCCTGTCTTTTACAAACACTACCTCCGGAGATGACAAAGCATATTACGTAGAACCTTATATCATTGCGCCTTCTAAAGAGGAACAGTGCAATTATTTATTATGTGTCGACAGAAGCACCCGCAAACCCAGAACATTCAGAATTTCAAGACTCCGTAGTGTTTTTGTAACCCATGATGCTTTTCCGATAAATCCTGACATACAAAAAGAGCTCCAGGAAAAGGCTATCCGGAGCCCTCATTCTGTATCGCTGACAGTCAAAGCCATTGTACGTCTAAATCAATATGGAGTTCGTAAGTTTAAAGCCATTACAAAAAACAGACCTATTGTCTCAAAAATAGAAGGTTATCTCTATTACTTTGACTGGCCTGAACTACAACTCGAAGAGTATTTCAAACGATTTGGAAGAGACGCAATAGTAATAGAGCCTGAGTCACTTAAAGAAAGCATACGCAAATTCTACTATTATGGATTAAGAGAATATAGTAAATAGTAAAAACTACTTTTCAAAATGTAATTATCCACCATTTATCTGCGCTTAAATAAGTCATGAATCACATATTTTATGGAAAAAGAATACCCTGACCATCTGATCAGGGCATCTTTGGTTATATCATATTAAGGAAAGGCGATGAGCACCAATAAGCTCATCGCATTTCTCTTCTGTCCTATATTACAATGCATCTTTGCTTTCTCTCTTAATCTTCCTTAACCATATCCATCAGCTTATCTACTTCCTCGTGCTCCTCCGACTTCCGTTTTGCTTCCTGAGCCATCTTATCCTTCATAACAGCCTGCATGATAAGCCCCTGATCCTTGGCACTAAACATACCTATGCTCATGAGAAGATCATCAATGTTATCTCTGTTTACAAGCAAGCTCCCACCTTTTGATAACTTTACCCTGATACAGTTGCGTTCATCTGAACAATTTCCCAGCTCCAAAGTATTGTTATTATAATTGCAAACAAAAACCGCTCTCTTGTATGAGATAAATCCATTTTTATCTGCCATATCAAAGTATTCACATGGCCGCTTATCCTGTACATAATCCTGTGCCCTGCTATTAAATATCTCCAAAAATGTAGATCTGGAAGCCTTATTATCCTCAGGTTTCAAACTATGTGTATAAATATGATTCTGATTATCCGTATCCTTTATTCCTTCTATATTCATCCGCTTACCTCCGACACAAAAACAGTAACAAAAAGCCAGACCCTGGTGGATCCGCTCCTTCACCACCAATGTCTGGCAATCCCTTGCTATTTTGTTTATCGGATATAGTTTCATAATAGTTTACAGAAATCAGAGCATATTTTAGTTATTACAATCAATCCTTCACTAATACCGCAGGTTCCTCAGGAAGCCATGTGATCTTGTCAAACCAGGCATCCTCATCTTTATAAACATGTATAAAATCTATGATACATTTTCTCCAGATACTTTGCAGGCACTGCCTTTGTAAGCCATACTCCATTCTCAGACAAAAAGAATTCTATCCCATCCTTATCCATTACTCCGCTCTTCACCATATAGATCACAGGCTTGCCATGCCTTTTCCCGACATTCACAGCTGTGTCATAGTCCTTGGACAAATGAACATAAAGTCTGGACTTGGGGATCAGTCCCTGTTCATCGATTGATTTTTCATATTTCTCAGCACTTCCATGATAAAGGATATCCGGAGGCGTGACCTTTTTCAGCTCCACATCTACAGGTATGGAGTGCCCCTGATTCGCTCTGATAAGAGTATGGTCTTCATTAAAAGAATATCTCTGCTTATTATCAGTAGCTACTATCTCTTCCAGTATTTCCATATTTATCGGCGAAGTCTTTGAAATTCCTGCAATCAATTCATCAACGTTTGCCCATCCATGCTCATCCAAAGATATGCCTATTGTTTCTGGTTTATGCCTCAATATGAGACTGATAAACTTGCTAACTTCTGTATTTTTCATTCTCAATCTTCACTTCTTTCTCTTATCATCAAGCAGAAAACCTGCCAGCAATATCACCGGTACAGCCAGCACAGACAAAAGTGCCATGGCTCCGTACTCAATACCGGACTTGCCATTGTTTTCATTATCATTTCTTTTATCCTTATTATCCATGCTGCCTCCTTTCAAATACAATACTGTATTTTCACTATAACCGAATCGATTGCGTCTGCAAATCTTCCAGCCTTAATAATCCATCAGAACACATTTACATTCCTTGCAGATATATCCAACATTCCGAGGTTTTATCCATACCCAAGTGTAGACTGCTTTCTTAATATACTTCCTTATCCCTGCGCTTTTTAACTGTCGGGTTCTCTTCATTTATCTTTGCAAAACATGGGCATGTCACATCATGGTCATTGATGATCCCGCATGCCTGAAGATGTGAGTAGATCGTAACCTCACCAACATATTTGAAACCACGCTTTTTCAGATCCTTGCTTATAAGTTTTGACAAACCATTGCTCACCGGAATTCTCCCGCCAAGCTTACTGTGTCCGTTATATAGAATGACCTTATTATCTGAAAATCCCCACATATAATTGCAAAAGCTCCCAAACTCTTCCCGGACTTTCTGAAAACACTTTGCATTATTTATGACAGCCGCAATCTTCCTTGGAGATTTTATCATGTCCTCAGTATTAAGGATCCTCTTTATATCTGCATCATCGTATCCGGCTATCTTATCATAATCAAATCCGTCAAAACAGCTTCTGAAGATTTCACGCTTTTTAAGCATCAGGTCCCAGGACAATCCACATTGCATGCACTCCAGCATTAGATGCTCGAACATCTTTTTATCGTCATGTACCGGTATGCCCCATTCATTATCATGGTAGATCTTATTCCGTTCATTAAAATCAGCCCAGCCACAATAGCCCATTTAAAAACCTCTTCATCGTATGCCCACGCTATACCATACGCTCCATTTTCTTCTCCAAACAAATTGTTAGCAATATTATACCTTATAACCCCGATAAAAAGGCAAAAGAATAACCTGGTCAACTCTGTATTGATCAGGCCATTCATGCACATATTGTATATTTAGGAGGAGTTAAATAAAAATCTCTTATTATCGTTTTGTTTTACTACATCCTCTGAAAGCTCGGGCTTTCTCGGGAGGCTCCCATACAGAAACCGGAGGCTTGTCTCGTTCCCTGTATGATTGTCTTTCTAATACATATATCGGCTCCGAAGATTATGCACCTAACCCTTTTTGAAAATGTATTATTTTTTCAAAACTTCCCTTAAAAAAAAATAAAAATAAACATTGTAAAACGCCCTAAAGAAAATCAGGACCCCCATCGATATATTTTCTGTAAGCGAGAAAGAACATTCAAATGGCCAATGAGAATGAAAGAAAATAAGAAGATTAAACGGAGGTTTCTCTTATGTATATGTACGAATTATTTCTTTCAACAGATGTAGAAGGCAAGAAGATCCACTTTATCCAGACCAACCATAAGGTTGATAACCTTGAAAAATGGCTTGGAAAGCTTGTAAAAGATAATACAATTACTGAAGACGTAGCTAACGCAGTTACTTTCGTTTGGTAATAACATATACTGTCACCCCGGAGGATCCTTTAAACAGGATTCTCTTTTATGTAATCCTTAAGGTGAATTTTAGGTGAGCATTATATATTATATCCATCGAGAGGCGAAAGCCTTTTGGAAAATCTTTTATAGAATGCTTTTTTCATTACAAGCTTCACTACCCTACTACCCAGAGGATGGATCATTTCATTCGGATATGCATTATGACAAACAAAAACAACTATTTGTAAATAGCTCAAAAATCAAAATCATCAAAATCGTCAGCATCAAAACCGGCATCTTCGAGGGCTTCGCGTCTCTCATCCGGATCCATCATCTCCAGATCATCCTTGGAAAGGCCAGCCATTTCAAGCTCGTCCTCGAGTTCATCTTCCTCCTCATCAAAATCGGATGATTCATCATCCTCTTTGAAAACAGTATCGTTTATAAAAGCCCATTCACCGGCATCTATATGCCCGTCATTATTCAGATCAAATGGAGTATTTCCAAACATATCATCAAAAGGTCCCTTCATAACAAACTCCTTTCCCATCAGTGATGATCATTTATGAATGTCTTCCGCATAATTACCATCCTGGTACTTGTTTGCCTTCGGTATTCTTCCGCACTCCATAAAGCCAAGGCTCTCATAAAGAAGATAGAAACCATAAGGATTTGCCACAGTGATTATGTAATAGTATTCATCCACTTCTTACTTCTAAACATAAATATAGTAATAACCAGCCTGAACAGCTCTTCCTGTGACAAAATAAAATATGTCCACACAATAGGCAGCTTAAGCACCAGTCCAGCATACAAACCAAGTGGAGCTCCAACAAGCCAGGTTCCCAACATGTCTATTATCATAATATACTTGGTACGTCCTCCGCTTCTAATAATCCCACCGCCAAGGATCATATTCATAACTTTCACCGGAGCAAGGATTGCAAAAGCCAAAAGAAGCTGCCCACCAATTCCCCTGACATCTAAGTCCACCTTAAAAAATCCGATATACAGACTCCTTAAAATAACCAAAAGAGTCGACAATATCACCGCACCAGCAAAGCCATATAGACATAGCTGTTGGGATTCACTATAAGCTTTGTCATATTCCTTCTCACCAAGTCTTTTTCCTATAAGGATTCCTGCCGCCTGTGCAAGTCCGGAAAGCGCCCCGATAAGAAGCCCCTGAATAGGCCCGGTAAGAGACATTCCTGCCAGCTCATTGGTCCCCATATGACCATAGATATATGTGTTTACATTCTGTCCCACAGTCCATAGAAATTCATTTAGAACAATCGGCATGAGCATAACAATATACTGCCATATCTCTTCCTTATTCATTCTAAGACCAAACTTAAACGAACAGTTTTTGCATAGAAAAAGACCATTAAAGCCAGATTCACTACCTGAGAAAATAAGCTCGCTATTGCTGCGCCCTTAACCCCCAATGCCGGCATTCCAATAAATCCAAATATAAGAACAAAATTAAGGACTGTATTTACCACTGACGCTGCGGCACTTACGTATAAAGGATGGAGAATATGTGGAACCATATCATTTTTCCTTTTCTATCCACAATAAGGTGAATGATAGTTGCAGCCATAAAGGAATAATCCATACAGATTACAAATATTCCCACTATGCTATACCATTTCAAAGTCATTCCTTCATAGAACACGCCCGCAATAGCCAGAGTAGTTGCTATAAACACAAATATATCTATGATTTTTGAAACTTTACGTAGTGTTTCCATATCTTTTTATATTGCTCCTCCGTAGCACATTATATGGAAGATAATCAAATCAGCAAACCTGAATTTGTCTAACCATTTATGCCTTGCATGTTCATATAATCTTCTCTAAGCATACCGTAGATATTATAGTCGCAATAAACGGAAACCATTTTTCCTTGACGAACGGTTCCTTCTTTTATAAAACCACATTTTTCCATAACCTTATTTGAAGCAGCATTTCTCACATCCACCCGTCCATTCAATCGGTCAATTTCTGTGTTCTCAAATACAAACCGTAACACTTCCTTCAAAGCTTCTGTAGTAATTCCCATGCTCCAGTACTCAGGATTAATCCTGTATGCTATATCGCCCATTCTGGCATTTTGAATATCAAATACTGCGATCATACCTACCACTTTATTGGTTTCTTTCAATACAATTCCCCAGTCAAGATCAAGAGAAGGTTTTCTTTTTACCCAAGGACGTGGATCAATAAACATGAGTTCAGGATTTTTCTCGCCCTTGCTTGCTTTTCTTCCCCAATATGTATAAATTTCATCTCTTCCCAACCACTCTTTTAAATCATCCACATCGTTTTCGTTAAGCATACGAATAATCAGTCTGTCTGTTTCAAGAATTGGCTTGTCTATTGCATAATCATTTAACATAGTCTCCTCCGTCTACTAATCCCGATTCGTCTTTCTAAGTTATCCTGAAATTGAACTAAGTCGCTGCGCGACGGCCTGCCAAGGCTGTGGCGCAGCGTTTTCTTTTACTTAAAAAGCAGTAGATAGTGAAGCTATGATGATGTATGTTTAAGTTACCACACAAAAACCTATCATTACCAAAAGCCACTACTACTGCTATGAAGAGAATATCACCTACAAACAAGCCTTACAAGTATATTCACAGAATTCGTTACCCTCCGTAACCAGTAGTAACCACATTTTTACTACTACATTTACGGAGGTTTTATTATGGACGAATCATTAAAAAGACAGATTCATGAAGAGTGCAGGATCAGGAATCGGTCTGAGGGCACTTGTAAGCAATACACATATCATATAGGTAAATTTCTGGAATGGACCGGAAACAAACCTTTCAATGAACTTACGCTTTATGATGCGCGGGAATATATCATAAAAAAGCGAAATGATGGTGTCACGCCGGAAAGCTGTAATGGCATTAATTCTGCGCTTGTTTTCTTCTACAGATACATTCTTCACATCACCTGGGACCTTGATATAGTTCCCCGAATGAAGAGAAACTGGACGTTACCACAGGTTGCTTCCAGAGATGATATTGAAAAACTGATTGATACTTCTACAAATATCAGAAACAAAGCAATCATCGCTCTTACCTATTCCTCAGGCCTCAGAGTCGGTGAGGTTTGTAAGCTTGCTCCCTCAGATATTTACATGTCTACCATGCAGGTTCATGTAAGAAATTCAAAGAATCATGGTGATCACTGGACCATTCTGTCTGAAAGAGCTTTGGAACTTCTAAAACAGTATTGGTATTCCTGTCCTGAACCACGGGATACTCTATTTGTTACCCTTAGGAGACCTCATCGTCCCTTAAAGCCCGGCGCTATACAGATAATGCTCAAAAAAGTCGGAGCCGAAGCTGGTATCAAAATCCATCCCCACGTTCTTCGCCATTCCTTCGCAACACATCTTATTGAAGATGACACTAAGCGTGAGTATGTACAGTCCATGCTTGGACATAGGTCTCCCAATTCCACAGCAGTATACATAAATGTTACAAACAAATCTTTGATGGGTATAAAGAGTCCCCTGGACAGAAAAAAGAAATCCCAACGCAAGGGCTCTTCTACCAGCAAAAAGTCTTCAAAAAAGAAGTCTGAGGGCATGAAGGATGAGTAATGTAACTATACAGGATGTTTTTGAACAGTTTCTTCCCACTATTGCTGACAGATCTTTTTCTGATGTGCAGCTAAATGCCATACGATGTATCAGGAATTGCCGGACTGCTGAAATGGGAGCACATGTCAGTGAGTGTGAATCCTGCCATTCAACTTACATCCACTATAATTCATGCAAGAACCGCCATTGTCCGATGTGTCAGGGCATGAACATAGATGAATGGATTGATCTACGCCGTGAGGATGTGCTGGATGCCCCATATTTTCACACAGTCTTTTCCATTCCAAGCCAACTTTATGCACTTGTGTATTCCAATCAGAAACTCCTATACGATGCTCTTTACCATGCAGCTAACAAAACACTCTCAGAATTATCAAAGGATCCCCAGCACTTTGGAGCCAGGATTGGTTACATCTGTGTTCTTCATACCTGGGGTTCCATGCTTAATTACCACCCACATCTGCATGTAATTGTTCTTGGCGGCGGGCTGGATAAAAACAATCACTGGAAAGACAAAGGCCATAAGTTTTTTCTTCCTGTAAAAGTCATGTCCCCTGTATTCAGGCGTTACTACTTAAGCGAGTTGAAGTTGTTACATGACACAGGAAAACTCAAATATACCGGCCAATCATCCTATCTTAAAAACGATTATGAATTCAAGGAACTGATGAATAAGCTGTATGAAACGGACTGGGTTGTCTATTCAAAGAGGACATTTGCCGGCGCACAGGAAGTTTTCCAGTATCTTGGAAAATATACTCATCGCATTGCCATCAGCAATCGTCGAATTGTAGACATGGACGAAGAAACAGTTACTTTCAACGCCAAGGATTATAAAACCGATGGTAAATACCATCCCATGACTATCTCAGGAGAGATCTTCTTATCAAGGTTCCTTCTTCATGTATTACCACCAGGTTTTGTAAAGATCAGATACTATGGGATTCTTGCCTGCCGCTGCAAGAAAGATAACATAACCCTTTGCAGGAACCTTATTGGCTGCCAGCAGTATATATCAAGGGTTAGAAATAAGAGCGTCGCAGAGAAACTTAAAATCCTATATAACCGTGATATCTGCACCTGCGCCAAATGCGGTTCTCCCCTTATTAGTTACACTGTAAGAGGCAGATACATGCTTTGTTAAAAGAATCAACTGAATACTTCTACCAGGCCTTTTCACAAAGGCTTATTTTGCGTGAAAAAAACCAAACTCAAAGCTTTCATTTATGTAGCTATCCATAAGCAGGTCTCATAGATCGTTCAAAAATCGAGTGTAAGGTAATGGATTGAATTTCCACAGCTGACACCCGGACGCGACTTAGTTCAATTTGATAAAAAACGGCGTGAAGCCCGAACAAAAGGGCAGGTTACTAATATAAATGTGATCTGCTTTTTTGTTCGGGCTTACACCGTTTGTTTACGAAAGAAGATAAAGCGATATCACTTACAACTTCAAACGCATATCTAAGTATTTCTGAGTCCGGTCTTCAAAGCCAACTTTTTTATAGACCGGATAACCTTCATCTGTTGCCATTAAGTCTATTCGGCATAATTTGTTTTCTTTCGCGAACTCTATCATGTTCTTCATCAGCTGTGTGCAGATACCCTTTCCACGGTATTCATTCTCTGTATATACACTGAGCACTTCTCCATCAAGTCCATTGGGTAAAAACGGGTTCGCCGGCTTCTCAATGATCAGCAGATATGCCGCTGCCACCAACCGGCCTTCTGCCCTTGCAATAAATGCGATCAGTTCTTTTCCAAGTCTTCTGTCAAAATATCCCGGAAGTTGTTCCTCCATACATTGCCGCTCATATTCACTGATAGTTCCAAAATCGTCTATCATATATGCAATTCTCAAACGAACCAACTCAGATATGTCATCTTTACCGGCCATGTCAAAAATAACATTGCTCATTAGTCATACTCCTCACAGTAGTACATAATATTAAAATATAAAGTGCTAACATCTCAGCCCGGCAAATTGAAATTGTGAAATTACACTCCTGGTTTTTGATTCAGTACGCGTTCAAGCGCCACCCATCCCAGGTATTTCGGATGATCTCCGGTCAGCGCCGTCAGCTTTTCTATTGCCAGATAGTCGTCAATTCGGACCACGTCCCACGCATGGATCACACGACCGTCCCCGAAACTAATGCCGCAATGTCCCCAGTTGACTGGGCCGTTTTCGCTTTGACACAGGCAGTCATAGAATACGAAAGCACCTCGCTCCGGAACTCCGCCTCGCAGCGCGTCCTTGTACATCTCGCAGGATTCCTTTGCAGAATCTCCACCAAATATTTCGATATGATTGCTGATTTCAAGTGCATCCTCGATAAATGCAAGACACCAGCCTGCATATTCCGTGCTGCCAAGTTTGCATTCAGCCCAACGAATCATATTCTCTGTCAGTTTCATCTCCGAGTATCTGTCGCAGTCTATTACAGGACAGATCATCTGAAGGTCATATGGTTCCTTTTCAGCAAGTTCTTTTATAGGAATGCTTGCCAGGCTACTTCCCATTGCTCTGTAAAATGCAATCGTCTCCTCAGAAGAACAGGCAGATATGTACAGAGCCTGTGCACCAGCTTTTCTTGCTTCCGCTTTTCCCAATTCAAATAATCGTCTGCCAACACCTTGGCCTCTGTATTCAGAAGATACCTGCATCATATCAAGAATCATGTAAGGACCGTTTAGTTTCTTTAATAGCCCAACAAAGCCAACAACTTTATCATTTTCTAATGCGATGTATGTAATATAGTCATCACTGCTTATTTGCTTTGCCACAGAACGCTTTTGGCTTAAGTCCCAATCTTCGGTATATTTGCATTCTATTAATACATATTCTCCGTCTATTCTTCGATATACTTTATTTACATTCTGTTTTCTGTTATATGAATCTAATGATTCTAAACAGAAATTTGTCTCTGATAATAATTCGATTTTTATCATTTAGTTACCACCGCCATTTATCTCTTTCATCACTCACATTTCTTAATATAATAAATGAATTCATTATCCCGACTCACTTCCACATATCCCAGCTTGGTATAAAAGGCGTTTGTTCTGACATTCCAAATGGGTGTATCTAATACAAATTCCTTTACATTTGAAAACATTGTCTCAATTTCCTGCATCATGTAGACTCCATAGCCTTTGCGATAATGCTCCGGGCTTACAAAGATCCTTCCGATGTTCAACTTGTCTTTTTCCAAAAATAGAATCGCACCGCCAACAATAAGACCATTGTCCGTGAGCTTATACAAGTGATTTGATCTGGCCATCTTTGTGTGATAAGAAACAGACATATATCCAGGTGGCCCACCAGCTGAAGGTGCTCCAACCTGAACATCGCTATCAAAAGCTCTTTTAGATATTCCATTAAGTGTCAGAGCATCAGAAGTGCTTGCTTTTACAAATTGTAGGCTCATATCTTTACCCTCTTCTTTTCATCATCAGATAGCAGTTAATCCCATTTTTATAAAAATCAGTTAGTTCTCCAACACACTTATATCCCAGATTTTCATATAATTTCTTTGCTCTCGGGTTAAAATCATCTACAGTCAAAAAGTATTTTGCTGAAGGAGAATCAGAAGCATTATCTTCAAAATACTTCATCAGCTGTTTACCGATACCATAACTCCTGTATTCTTCCTTTACTGCAACAATATGAAGATAAGGGCAGCTTCCAAAAACACCATACCTCTGCCTTTTATGACTGTCACAAACTTCGTCATTGGGCTACTCTCTTCTCTGTAGTGAATTCCAAAAAAAAGTTCCTTCTTTGGGCATGCTATAGATTCTTGTCTCCCGAGCATTGAAACAGGCAGTGTTTTCATCAAAAACATATTCCAGAGATCCACGGTTATCAACACGCGAATGGAGCCTATATATTTTTACTTTTCCAAATATTTCTTTTATCATCATATCCGCCTCAATATAAATCTGTATACTTTAACACTTCCATCCATTTCTTCAGACTGGATATCAAAGCCACATCTTTCTGTATAGAATTTTACATTTTGACTTTTGTCCACAGGAGTTACTAGTGTAAATGTCTTCCAAGGAATACAGAGGTACAATTAGCCCAAACGCCGACATGGCCGCAGCCCCCAGGAAGTGTCCGATAATCACCCCATCCACAGCGGTGTTCAGAATGACCGTGAAAAATCCAAAGAAACTGTATCGCACGCTGCGGTGGAACATTTTCGATAATACATGATTGCCATTCAGCTCTGAAGCCATTTATTCCTCCCGGATTTCACCTTTGATTGCGCGCATATCGCTCCTAAGCTTCTTCTGTTCTTCACCTGCCATGACAAATTCGCAGTATTCCGCAGAACCGACAGAAGATACGGCAGTCTGCACCCTCATGACCGATACAATACAGCTATACTTTTCGCACAGTCTGCAGATTTCTTCTCTATCCAGGAGCCTTGTCTTGAAATCAATAGCAAAACTGCGCTGATTGTCCTTAGCGTCGCCAATCTGTCCTGTCGCAAGTTCGCCGTAAAGACTGATTATATCTTTTCCCTCGATGGCGGCAGAAATATCTGACATCAATGTATAGCGTGGATTGATCTCAATGATGTACCATTTTCCCTGAGAAAAGATCAGGTCTGCCTGTGCAAAACCATTCAGTCCGTATAGATCTGACATCCTAATCATTTCTGCTTTTAAATGCGGGATGTGGTACTTCTCATCTGTCACAGGTCCTTCCTTAACAATGTCAAGACCTTCTGCGGTCGCATCTCCATCCACGGAAAAAATCACCGGCTCCGTAACATGATAATGCCCCTCTGCTCCGTATATTTCAATCCCGAAAATCTCCCCATCAATCTGTTCTTCGACAAGTATGTCCGAGTCAAGTTTCCATTCATCAAGCACCTTTACGGCATCATCAAAATTATGTGAGACAGTGAATCCAACCGCCCCCGAGAATACTGTCGGCTTGATAACGACCGGAAAACGGAGTTTCCTTATCTCACGGAAAATAAACTCCCGATACGCATTCTGCGGAATAGACGGGTCAGTAACATGCACATGAAAAAGGCTGTTTTGAACCATAATGCTTCCGGCAACATTAAAACCATTTCTGCGAAGAAAATCTGTACATTTTTCCTTTTGAAAAGATTCAAGAGCAAATCTGGTGCTGTGCGAGATAGTCTTAATCCCCCTCCTGCGGAGCTCTTCGCCGACCATCGCATCTCTCAGCGCCGACCAGTCATACGGCATAATAGGAATCGAAAAAGCAACGGCCACATCAGGATGCGTCTCCGCGATTTTCCCGGCAATCTCTTCTACTGACTCCGTTCCGTCCAGAAACCTGTATGCGACACGTTCCGGGCTTCTGACCGGCTTGTACGCAGATACGGTTTCGTTCGTTTGGATGTTCCCCATATCAACAGCAAACTCTCCCGGCGGTGTAAACCAAACAGAAATGCTTACGTCTGGCAAGCGTTTCGACAGTTCATCCCACATGGATGCTCTTTCAGGAAAGAACTGTATTCCATCGATTCTCGGCGGTGGCAACTCATTTCTTCCGGAACAGTAAAAAACTATTTGCTTCATTTTTATTGCCTTTCTCATACAGTTTTAACATTATCCGGCAGATCCTTCGTAACGACACTTCCAGCTCCGATAACAACATTATTTCCTATTGTTACTCCCGGCATAATGCAGATATTTCCACCAATCCACACGTTATCACCGATAGTTATGTCAATACCATATTCATATCCCGAATTACGAGAATCAGGATGAATCGGATGCCCGGCAGTGTATATGGAAACATTCGGAGCAATCTGGGCATTATCGCCAATCCTGACTTTTCCAACATCAAGAACAACAAAGTTATAATTGGCAAAGAAATTCTCTCCCACCTCTATGTTGTAGCCATAATCACAGTGAAAAGGTGCTTCTATATTTACATACTCTCCTGTTTTTCCAAGTATTTCCTTAAGAAGCTTGTCCTTCTCCGACCTGCTCTCTGGATCCAGGTTGTTGAATCTAAATATTCTCTTTTTGTTTTCCATCCGCTCTTCGCTAAGTCCATCCAATCATGCTTTGTATGGGAGATTAGTAAGCATTCTTTCTTTTTGGTTCATTTTATTCCTCCGACACTTTTTTGATTCTCATAAAATAATTATCCTTAGCCTACTTTCGTATCAATGCGTCTTTCCACGCACTCTCTTATCACCCGCGCTACTTCCAAAGGAATCTCTGTAATCTCATCATCGACATTCTCTTTTACCGGAATCCAGTCACTGTCAGGCAGTGTGAAATCGTATGCCTTTAAAGAATCATCACTCGGCAGTTTCCCTGTAATCACTTTAGTCAGAACCATTGAAATAAGATAATCTCCGATGGCTGAAGCATGCGCACCATCTTTATAGTACAGATCTGCATCTGCTCTGTTCTGTAATTTCTCACAAGCCTCGCTCCATACTTCTCCAATAGGCGCAAGCAGTACTCCGCATTTTTCTGAGAGTTTCTGATAGCGACGATTCATCTCTTTCTGATTCTCAGGCCTTGCCTTTTCAGCCCAGGTCTCAAAAATAACCGGCTTAGTATTAGCTTTTTGACAGAGTTCAATTATTCTTCCTGCATAAGTAATTGTGTCAGATTCTTCCGTCATGGGATGAGCTTGTTCCTGGATAATGCAGTAGTCATATCTGCCATGAAGTATATTAAACCGTTCTGAAAAGTATTCCTCTCCCATATGCCATTTTAGTGATCTGGCCGAATATGCCAGCATGAATACTTCGCAATTCTCACCCGTTGCATTCTCTATCATTTCCCTGGTAAGCTCAGGCATATCATTCATATAAGTATGGCTATTGCCAATAAAAAGAATTTTCATTGTTTTCCCTCTCCAACAAACTATTTCTAATATATCAAAAGTCTTTTTCTTGATCTCATACTTGTTGGAGCCCAGCTTACCCTCTCTTTTCTACTCAAAAGCTGTACCTCCCAATATGCCCTTCATGTAAAACTCATAGACTTTGGCGGTCTCGTATCTTACCTCGGGAAAATCTGCAAGTGAATACAGCTCAGAAGTAAGACTATCCTTACTCTTTGTCACAAAATAGATCTGTTCCTTCATGTAGGTCTTCAGGTTCAGATGAAGCACGTTATGCGTTGAGAAGATAAACTGTCCCTTATGTTCCGCGCCGTTAACAAACGCCACAACTCTGTCTGATAGAATTGGATTAAGTACTCTGTCCATCTCATCTGCAAATACAACCCTGTTCTCATATACTACCCTGAATATCTGGACAGCCCATGCAAAGAACTCTCTTACGCCGGTTGAATCCTGCTGAAGTTCTCTTCGGATTTCATTGCCCTCAGCGTCTCTTCTAATTATCAATGACTTCCCATAAGGCTTGTCATTATCCGCTTCTATTCTGCATATACTGTAGTCAACCATTCGGAAAATATCCACAAATCGGGGATCCCTCATGATCTTGATGTCCTCATCCCTGCCAGCAGGATTTCCGTCCTGGTCTTCCGGAACCGTACCCGGGAGAAGAATATTTTTGAACCAGCATGCAGTCTCTATAGCATCCGCATTCGCAGATAAAAAAATACTTTCTGAATGGTTCAATCTGCTCTTCCCGATCTGATGGACGCTGGTTCCAGTTCGTATATGTATGTACAGGCATACTTATTATCTCCTCTCCGTTTCGATCCGCGCTGGGCGAACGTCCCCCGGACGTTCAGCGCCCTTCCGGAAAGGAAACTGCCTGAACACAGGAATAGCACCATATCTTCCTTCAAGATAGGCTTTACTCAGCTTCTTGTCATATCTTTCCTTAAATCTATCAAGAGAATAAATCTTGCTGGCATTATCAGCATCTCTTTCCACAAACCATATCTCATCCCTGCGGAAAAGACTCTGATCCATTATTGTATCTTCATGTGTTGTAAACACAAGCTGCATTCTCACACCATCATGAGCCTCCATGAAAAGCTTCAGAAAATGCTCTGTAAGCTTTGGATGCAAACTGCGCTCCAAC
This sequence comes from Butyrivibrio sp. AE3004, assembly GCF_000703165.1. Taxonomy (NCBI): domain Bacteria; kingdom Bacillati; phylum Bacillota; class Clostridia; order Lachnospirales; family Lachnospiraceae; genus Butyrivibrio; species Butyrivibrio sp. AE3004. Next base: position 250,244 of record NZ_JNLQ01000002.1, on the reverse strand, counting down.
TCGTCAACAACAAATACTGTATCCGGGCGCTCTGTAAGAAGCATATCTATCAGATCAAATAATCTCTTTGTACCATCTGACTCCTCAGAGAAATTAAAATCAAAAACTGATTTACCATGCCTCAGAACAAGAGTTGAAATCTCTGGCTCTTCTCCCTCTATAATACGAATATTGAAGAAACCGCCTTCAACTCTCCAAGTCATCTGAATACTCGGAAGATTACTCATCTGCAGCTGAGCTTTTAACTGTGAAAAGATTCCCTGAACGACTTCTGCAGGAATCATCTTGCCCATCTCATCTATTGTAATCTGCCTGGTCCTTATCTCTGTAACACCAGTATCAAAAGTCTGGATCAGTTTACTGATATTATCCAAAGATTCATCATTATAATATGCTTCAGTATTTGAAATACCCATGTTAGGATTGATAACTATTATATTATTCATGATCCAGCTGAAAGCTTCCACAAAGAATGTAAGCCTGGAATTTTCAGGGTATTTCTTTCCGCGGTTCATCTCAGTCAAAAACAGCTGCGCATCCTGACCTGCAAAGTCCTCTGAATAAACGCTGAATCTGCGCTTCTCAGAAGCAGACATCTTAACAGTTTCCCCAAGAACCGGTGCATTGCTGCCTTCCCTTATAAACAGTTGATGCGCACTTCCATCCTGCATAAGTTCATTCAACCATTCCTCAGTAATCCTTCTTTGACTGAGTATTGCAGAAAAACCATAGGCATAAAAAGTATCACCCACAGTAAACTGGATTTCAAATACACTTTCGCGATTTTTATTTTCCTGTCGGTTCCTGCAAAAATCATTTGCTGATCCAACCGGTAGCCCCTCCATTAAAGCGGCTTTAATAAAAGCAAATGCCACAACAAGATTAGATTTGCCAGAAGCATTAGCTCCATAAACAATTGCATTCTTCAACAATTGTGTCTGCTTGATCTTCACACGATGGCTCTTATTTCCCTGCATTTTACTGGAAGAAATCATTGATAATTCTTCCTTTTGATCAAACGATTTAAAGTTTTCTACAGACAATTTGACCAGCATAATAAGTGCCTCCTTTCCAGGGTGTTCTTTAATTATAAGCTTTCAATTTAAGAAATTCAATATCCCATTTACTTATTTAGAGATTTTATCTCTGTTTAGCTATCTCAAATGAGCAAATCTATCATTTCACACTCCCATTTACCTCTCCAGATGATTAAAATCTGGCAACAGCCCTCATCTGAACCAGCATAATCTGCCTGGTCCTCTCATCCATAGCTCCAAACAACTTAAGAAGCTCAACTGAATCCGCATCCAGCTCAGGTGACTTGATGACTCCACAGATAAGGTATTCAACAGTCGTTCCAAGGATATCTGCAAACTCTGCAATCATTCATCAAAGATGTCTCTGTTGATCAGAACGGTTCCTTCTCTTCTGTAAATCGCTCCTGCCTGGTCTGCCATCTCAAGAATTTTCTTATGCTCAAGGCTGTAAACAATTTCTGCATCCCTATATCTGAGCCACTTTTTCCTCAAGGTACGCATCACTACTTTTTCCTGGACTATAACTTCCCGGTTAAATGGACTGTTTTCTCATTCTCATTTTCAAGTTCGCCAACGTAATCACGGTTATCATCAAAATACGGTCTGTCTTCTTTTTTTCTTTTCATGAATGATGTCCTCCTTATTCTTTTATGTGCTGAAGAACCATCCATGAATTAGCCAACAAAAAAGAGCTACTTCTTAGAATTTTGTTTTCTAAAAAGTAGCTCTTATAACCTTTTGTAATCTTTCATCGAAACTTTATCTTCAAGATATTCACTTGAAGCATTTCCCGGCATGTTATTCACTCCGTTCCTCCACAGATATTATCTGATCTGGCATTACACTTTTAATCTTTTCGATTATCCTATGGGACTTATAGCTCTCATTCAGTCTGGTCTTTCCATATCTGAACGGAGTATTCTTAGTGTTCTGGACAAGGTAATCGGTATAGTATTCCTCCCAGCTGAAAAACTTTTGACTGTCCGCATAGTTATATGTCTCATCCAGGATTGCCTGCGGGACATCGATTATATTTGCTTTCAGCAAAAGATATTCAAAAGACTCCGGTGCGTACAGTACACATTTTTTGCCGGACACTGCAAGATATCCCATCACCTTACCTATATCAGAGCCAAATGCTGCACCGTCAATTATTGCAAGAATGCTCTTCTTATCACTTGTCCTGATGCATTCATACACCTTTGTCTTACCACCCGCAGCGCTGCACATATCTCCATAGATCTCAACGTAGCATTCATGTCCTGCGTTTGTATCTTCAGTAATGACTTGATCCGGATTCACAATTTCATTTATGTCCGAAAGATTATACAGCTTGTACATCTCATTATAGACTTTTTTATAGGACTTATATTTTGAGGAATCTGAAACATTTTTCAATCCGTATATCTCCTCAACGCTATAGGGGAGCATATCCAAATCGTCCCTGGTGATAATTACAAAATAGTTATCTGATCCCTTGACATGTTCAGCAAAACTCTTTGTTCTCAGAAAGCTTGCTGTTTCATCTATAAATATTATTGTCTGGCTCAGTGATACAAGTCGCATTTCCCAGTCAACATTTGTCAGGACAGTACACCTCTTGTCACATTTTAAAGTTATACCTGATGAACTGCCATTTGCTTCATATTCACCGACAAGCCTTACAAGCTCTGTCTTACCACTGGCACTATCTCCACGTACTAAGGTCAGATTACGTTTTACAGTCAGATAATAATGTATTTTGTTATTGTATACCTCAATATCGTAAATCCCTATCATATAATTCTTCCTATATTAAATGATTGTCCAGCACTGCTTCAGTAAGCTCCAGTGCATTGTGGACTTCTTTCCCAAGATTGACTATTTCTATTGAAAAATCATCCTTGCCGAAATCCATCAGATAACCTAATCTGATAGTAAGATCCTTCTTTTTTGCAATCTCAAGTATCCATTTGGCACAGTTATCCCCACAAGCCGAGGCATTGAAAATGTGCTCTGAATCATTATTCATTAGTATCAGTGTCTTTACGCCACCTGAAAGTCTTTCTACAGGAATGGATCCCAAAAAAGGACTATCTATCACTTTAGCCCCCAGGACATCTGACTGATCTATATCCTTTATCATCTCTACAGAAAAGGGATCCGTAATCCATTCATCCTCATAACTGTTGTTAAAAAACACGTCTGGATTGAAAATATAATTATCCGCTTTGAGATCACCGTAATATATCTTTAGCATGTTTTGCATCTCCTGATTCTATCAGTAAATCTTCACATAAAATTATATAGGCACTGAATCCCGCATTCAACAAAATGCTGATTCTATCTGCCATCCTTTATTTTTTATCAAATAATCACATTGCCTCAAGTCTGAAACTATCAAGATATTTATTGATACGCTCAGTATCATACAGGACACACCCTCTTACAGGTATCACTGCCCCAGCCTTCTGCTCTATATCATCAATCGCATGTCTGCCTAATGGATAGACCATGGATGCATCTGTTTTTCTGATATATTTTTCCCTTCCAGGATTAAAGCATTGCGGCAACTTTTTATAATCACCTTTGCTTAAGATTTCTACTCCTTCAAATTTGATATTTGTATTCATAACATGTCCCTCCAAATGAATGGTCTGTCAAGCAGTCAGTCCAAACGTTCCAGATCTTCTCCTTCGTCCTGGAGCTGAAGCTGGAGTCCATACCTGATCATGTGGGATAAGGTCATGTTATGCTTTTTACAATATTCAATTACGAGGTCATAGTCATGATTATTGAGTTTTACTCCCACGAAATGTGTTATAGAATCTTCGCTCTTTGGTCTGCCTGTCTTTGCCATAATTGATACCCCCGTTAGTTACTATCAATTATACATCTGGTTTAACCATATTATCAATATTTTTTGGTTTGACCAAATATAGCTCATTCATCCTAAAGAAAAGTATGACAAGCAGTCTGATGAACATATAACACATAGCTGTACTCTTCTCCTATATCATCATACGTCCATATGCCTATATAATGAAGCCCTATTCATATTGTTAGTGCTATCATTCCGCAGGCAGCCTCATATCATCCAGGTACTTATTTATCCTGTCCGTATCATATGCAATGCATCCCCTGATGGGGATGATTGCACCTGCCTTGGATGCTATATCATCTATCACGTGTCGCCCGAATGGATATACAAGTGATGCATCTGTTTTCCTTATATACCGCTCCCTTGCAGGATTCATGCACTGTGGCAGTTTCTTAAACTTCCCTTCACATAAAGCTTCAAGTCCTTCAATATTCATATTTGCTATCATTATAATTCCTCCAATTTTCTACAGCAATTTATTTCCAGGACAATGCCTCTGTCAGGCACACGCTCTCTCCATAAATTCAAGAGCACGCTCTTTTACTTTGAGTCTTGTCCTGTAAATATGCATTTTTGCCGATTCATACTGTATTCCCTTTTCCTCGGCAACAGCATCGATAGTCTTTTCATGAGATAATAATTGTCCAAGCTCCCTGCTGTCACGGCCTGGAAGCATCCTTATGGCACGATTAACAAATCCCAGATCCCTCTTCATGGTCCTTAAGGTAACGGCCTCTTTGTTAAGGACAGGATCTTCAGAAATATGCCTGGTCAAAGCTTTCTCTGACATCTTTTCCAGGATAGTAGACCTTTCTACTGCTGTCATGGCAGTAGAATCTCCTGTATAAGATGTCTGCACTCTAACTCCAATATCACCATAGCCATCCCTGCGATCGACGAGTCTGTCCACCATGATGCTGTCACAAAGAATCTCTTCATAACCTTTGATGTACTCCTCAATGCCGCAATAATTTTTCAGGATAAAATCAATCCTTTTCTTATAACTGTACTCCTGATACTCACTGATAACTGCTGCTCCAGTATTCATCTGACCTCCAAAGTAATCTGATATACCAGAGCGATACCGGTATGCGCTCTCTTTTATAAAAACAATTCTACAGGAGACATAGCCCGTATACCTTACCAGGTTATTTAAAAACCGCTTATATATTCCGGTAAAACTTAAATCCCATTTAAGATTCTCATCTGCTCCAGGGCAACTTTCCGGACATTTGGTTTTCCAAGAGTTATGTAAATCCTTATTAGGTTCATGATATCAGGGTCAATCTCCGGAGCCCCATCCATAAGATAAGCTACAGATGTGCCCAGGATACCGGCGAGTTCACGCATGACACTGGTCTTGATATCCACTTTGTCATTTTCGTAATTGGATATGAGTGCAGCCGTCACATTCATGCGCTCTGCCAGCTCTTCCTGTGATAGCCCAAGTTCCTTTCTCTTTTGCCTTATTCTTTTTCCGGCTGTATTTTCTGTTCCCCCAGACATCAAAAACATCCCCTCTTCCTGAACTGATCAGGAGAGCGGATGTCTATATTATCCAGATACCCGGCATGAGTAATGCCAGTTTCCCTGCTGATCATACTCATGCGTCCGTAGGCCTATAGCCAATATCATGATGCCTTCATTAAATTTGTTTTCAGATATAAACTGCATTCCATACAGTGACATTTCTGAGAAGTGCGCCTTCTGTAATGGCCTTTATGCGCTTCTGTCTCTTACACCTGCCGCAGGTGAATCCCACGTTCCTGAAAGCAACTATCCTGGGATCACCAATTTCAGTATAGGTCAGTCTAAAACTCTTCTTACATTTCATGCAGCAAATATTCACTTCACGAAATGATGTTTTACTTTCCTGCACATCCGGATGATCATGCCTTCCGGAAATATGAACCACTTTCTCCAATAATCTCCTCCAATCAATAAGCATTATTCTTCGAAGAAATTATGTGAATAAAATAACACACTCTGAGAGAAAGTCTGTCCCGAATTTGTCCCATCGAATCTGACAATTCATATACAACTTCATATTATTACGACAATTGTATTTGCTGCACATCAAATGATAGCACAAAAGAGTTTCCATCAAAAGCCATATTTTCTAATCTTCAGGATTTTTGATTCAGTTCCGTGTTTCAAACCAATTGTGCTTCAGTAGTTTCGGATTCATCCATGGCTTATTTCCTGTATTCTTCCATCCCACACAGGTGAAAAGGTTCTGTACCTGTAACTTCATAATCGATCCCTACCCTTGACAGCTCATCCAGGAATACCTTCATAAACTTTTCAGAAGGAAAGGTCCGTGCGATGCATAAAAAGAAATAGTGATTGATGCAGGCAACTTCACATACAACGTCCGTTACACCTGGTTCTGACAACAAATACAGTTCATCAATATATGGATCAAGCGGGCCAAAAGATCTGCTGTCAGCATAGGATATTGCAATACTCCACCGCAGACTCCCTGCTGATTTGGCAATCATACCAAGTTTCGTATCCAGCGGCACCTGACTCAGTTTGACATATGTTGCCTTCCTCTGCTTCATCGCCCAAAGGGAATTCTCTGGAGACGCCTGCAGCATTACCTGGCCCCGGGCCATAGTGCAGTTCCTGGCAATATCCTCCAAAGACCTGTCTTTAGTAAACTCCAGTTCAAGAGCATTAGCAAACATGCGGTAATTGTCGTGATTACCAATCATGGCCTTGTGATCTATGGCTATGGAAACGCTGACTGTCTTATCACTATCAGGATCATAGTGTCGAACTGCCCTTGCAAACATCACCGCCAAAAAAGTATTGGGGCTACCGTCATAATCCCTGCAATACTGCATCATCTGCGACTCCGGTATCTTAACAAATGTCGCAAACGGATCATTGTGCGTCCCTTCACTGAATCTGTAGAAATCTGTTATTGCCTCCCTGGTATACATAGGTTCTTCTGCCCCATCTATATCAAGTCCCTCAAAGGGATTTCCTGTCTCCGAAATCGGTATCGTATCCCCTGGAAGTCGAAATCCTTCTGTTTCAAAAGACATGCCATACCTGCGTGACAAATATAAAAACAGTGTACTCTTCATATATGGTAAAACACCTGCTCCATCCGTCAGGGAATGCGAAATCTCAAAAGCCAGTTTCCTTCCTTCAAACTTCCAAGCTGCCAGGTGAAAATTCGATTCCTTTGAATTCAGTTTTATTGGCTCCCAGGTGTTTCGCACCGTCATAGGAAGCGAATTATCCTCTACGATCAGATCATTTTCAAAAGAAACTACCTTGACATAAAAGTATGGAAATCTTGCCCTTAGATCTTCCACTGCGTTTCGAAGTATATCTCCATCAATAGGCTCCTTCACCACGATGTACGCTCCCATGGTATTAGGATGTTCTGGTGTAGACATATAGAGCATTGGCTCATAGAATTCAGCCATCTTAAGTTCCTCCTCACCCTATTTCACTATTCTTATTGTATCAAAAAAGGAAAGCACATGTCGCTTTCCTTTAAGATCAAAGTTCCCGTTGTCAGGAATGATCAGCAGCTCATGAATAGAACTTGGCAAAATAAAGAAAGACTGATCACCTACGCGCTCAGATGCCTTATCCTTGAAATCCTCATAAGCAATGACTCCGGCGCCATGAACATTTCCCGGAACTGATGCAACAAACATCTGCTCCTGCTCTGGTAGAATATTGAGCCCCATCATTTCAAGATCCTCAACTCCCATTGATTTAGCAAGTACTTCCGCCATCCCCTGAATAACGATAGGTCTGATCTCCGGAGCATTCTTTACAGCATCCTCATGCATAAGCTGTATCCCAGAGATTAAGTCCATTTTTCATAGCAGTATCAAAAATTGGTTTAAGATTCTCTGTTGTCAGATTGCTTCCGAAAGTTCCATCGTTGCCCCATGCCCATGCGCCAAGGGCGATCTTAGGTAAATTTGCCATTTTGCTTTGTCCTCCTTATATTTGTTGTTTTGTGTCAGTCTGCTATACTTTATAAAAGCTTTAGCAGACAGTTATTTGTTATCTCAAAAATGGACTGATATACATATCCCGTGGGATCTTGATATCGTTCCCAGAATGAAGATTGATTGGACATTACCACAAACTCTTTCTTTGGAAGAAATTGAAAAACTAATAGACACTGCTGAAAATATCAGGAACAAAGCCATAATAGCTCTTGTCTATTCTTCAGGACTACGTGCAGGTGAAGTTGTCAGGCTTGCACCTGGCGATATTTACATGAGCACTATGCAGGTTCACGTACGCAACAGCAAAAATCGAGGAGATCATTATCAATATTCAGGCCAAGTACATGGCCTCCTTTTTCCCTGTCTTTTGAAATAAAGTGCAGATGCCATCCTGCCGCATTTAACTTATCCATATATGGCGGACAGTATAATCCCACCACAGTTCCTTCTATATCGGAATAATCAAAAAATGTCTGGTCTGTCTCAAGAACCTTTGCAAGTGGCTTATAAGGTTCGTTTTGCTTATATTCGCTGCGAACATTCATCTCCTTAAATTTACCATCGATTCGTATAACGCAGAACCCATTCGGGAGTTTCCCTTCAAGTTTTTCATTCAGCAGCTCCTTTAATGCGTCAATATCAGTGATTCCTTCGAGCGTTACATTTTCACCCTCGTCAAAGAAAGTCACATTTGAAAAAGGGATTGTCTCATCATCACTTATCTTTTCGACTAAGCCATCACTCTTTGCTTTATAAACAACACCGTCAAGTACTATCATTTCGCCATCAAGTCCGTCAAAAGTACCAAGCCCGGTATCTCCGTTCTGTTTAAGTTCTCCGGCAGTAATACTGCCATGATAATCACCGAAGGTTAAACCCTGAAGCAATGAAACCTGAAAAAGAACCTCACGGTCTGCCCCTTCTCCACTCCCTCCGGTGCTTCCGGACGAAGCAGATGCCGTAAACAATAAGACAGCTGCCATCATAATCGGTGCTAAAACCAGTTTCTTTCTCATTTTTGCCCCCTTATATTCGCAAAAGCCTTTAAATTGTTCCTCATGGTTGTGTCATAAGTATCTTTATCAGTTCTGTGAAGTCTGCTATTTCCTGGACAGTTGTGTATTCTTCAGTTGTATGTATGTTATGCATGGGACCGTATATATTTAGTCCGTCCATTCCGTGTTTTATCAAAGAATTTATATCACTTCCTCCAAAGGATTTCTTTGCCACGGCTCTCCTTCCCTGTTTCTCTAATGTTCTCTTATATCTATCCAAAGCACTTCCTTCTGCGGCTTCGGGATTTATCCTGTAAACGGTGATTCTTTCTTTTTTATCTATGCAAAGCTCTGCACCTGCTCTATTCGCTTCTTCTGAAAAAATGCTTTCTACTAAGTCTATTGTCCGATGTGCATCTTCATGGACACCGCTTCTTATCTCACCTTTTATAAAACAGTTTTCCGGAACAGCGTTGGTAACACTTCCACCTTCTATTATTCCGATATTCAGCGTGGTGTGATCATCAGCCCACCCCTGCTTTATTCTGCTGATTGCAGCAGCTGCTACTGCTATTGCATTTATTCCCTTTTCAGGCTCATAACCAGCGTGGGAAGCCTTACCCTTTATATGTACTTCGAATGAAATGAGTGTCGGCTCGCAGGATGAATAGACTCCATATTCTCCGCTGCAGTCGGGAGCAAAGGCTATCCTGGAGCGAATCCTTGAATAATCAAGAGCCGCGCTTCCAAGGCCGTAAACCTCTTCTGCCACCGTAAACAGAAACTCTATTGGCGGATGATCCAGATTTTCCTCGATTACTCTGGTGTACGCCTCGATAATCCCTGCTATGCCAACCCTGTCATCTGCTCCCAGGACAGTCGTATGATCGCTTGTGATTGTTTCGCCGTCATTTAATATGATCTTCTTATTGTTCCCCGGAGATACGGTGTCCATATGTGCACAGAACAGAATAGGCTCAGAGTCTGCATACTTTCCCCGCCCCTCTGCAAAGCCATACAGATTCCCACAGTTACCACCGATCTTACCGGCAATATCATCCTCGATAAGCTTTATTCCCAGCTTTTGGAACTCTGCTATAAGATAATCAGCGACAAGCCTCTCATTAAAGGATTCACCGTCTACCAGCGCAAGCTCTGTAAATCTGTCTACTACTCTCTTGTCATTTTCTCTCATAGAAAATTGCTCCTGCTTCTTCACAGTCATCTATCAAAATAATAGCCAATGATTGGACGGTCTAAAACACCATGTTTTTTAGTCATATCCGTTTTTTCCTTTCATACCTCTTTCACTGTTCTATCAAATCGTAATGGTTATAAAATTAACATCATAGATTATTTTGTTACATTGTTTTCGCTGGAGAACTCTTTTTTCATAAACACCTTATAGTCCAAGTAACACATAGCCATACCAATTACTCCCATTAAGACAGCAATTATGTATGGATTTACACCTGGATTTTTCGAAAGAGCCGCTGTCATAATTCCGCCAAACAGTGGCACCCACATTACATTAACTAAAAATGCTCTCTCGTTCTTTTTCATACCCTCTTTTCCTCGTTTGATTTTACGTCGTAATATACCTACAAAACAGTTTTATCACATCATCAATAGTTTATCCAGTTCACTAAGAAGCTTATTTACCACATTAAACAGCTGTAAGAAATCTAAATATTGCTTCTTGTATAATATGTAATGGCACGCTTACTTCGTAATCCTGCCCAGTCGGTCGGTGCGATGCATAATTATGACTTCGTCATAATCGCACCTCCCTCACTCTATGATCTGTACTCTGCCGGGTTTTCTCGGTTTGCTTACCGGTTGCTCTCCGTCGATATATCCGAGAACCACAAAGCCCTGACATATATAATTATCGGGAACGGCCCATTCTTTCATAAGTGTCCGGCCTTCTTCACTGTCAAAAGTCTCCTCGCCTCTGGAAATGATGCACGATGCAATACCAAGTTCCGTTGCCTGAAGGACTATATTTTCTGCCATGCAGAAAGCATCTGCCGTCTTAAGCAGGAAATTCCCCTGTGAAAAGATAGCTATAACCGTCGGTGCTCCGTAGAAGCCATCCTTCATTGTCGGATCATCAATGACACTGGGCTGCTCCTTCGACACATAAGAACCAACAAGGTTTCCCCTGTTAAACTTCGCAAGGTTCATGATACCAAGCTTTCTAGTCAGCTCCTTATTGTGAAGAGCCACCATCATGCTGCGCTGCCCTCCGCCTGCATTCGGCGCATAGTTTCCTGCTTCGAGAATCTTCTCAAGATCCTCACGACTGATCTGTTCATCCGTATACTTCCTGATCGAATGTCTGCTTTTAATGATATCCATCAACATGATAACACCTCCCCTGTGATCTCGTTCTTTATTTTCCAGCACTGCGGATCCGCAGCATAAAAATCTCCGTTTGTTCCTTTTGCGACTGCAGGACATCCCCTGCACCAGGGCTTTAATTCACATTTAGAACATTTACTGAACTTCTCATACTCTCTGTAACTCTCCATCTGACAAACCCACACATCCGCAAGTCTGTCTTCAAATACGTTTCCTACTTTACTCTCTGCTACTCTTCGGCATGCATAAATATCGCCATTAGGAAGGATCGTGATATGGCAGTTTCCGCAGTTACATCCGCCATATATCATTCCCTCTTTTGCGCTCTCGGGAATCTTAAACTCACCGGTCTCATATTCATAAAGCGTCCAAAGGTGATCCTTCTTGTTAAAGTATGTCTCACATCCTTCTGCTTCGTATTCTTTGAACTTCTTGTCACAGACAGCCAGAAGCTCTCTGTATTCCTGTGCGGTCATGCTGGCATCCAGATCTCCGCCGCTCGGTACATACCGTGAAAAAGCGAATACGTTAGCACCTGCCTTTACCACTTCATCAATGATCCCCGGAACTTCCATGCGGTTTGTTTTTGAAACCGTAGTCATGATAACGCTTCGGATCCCTGCCTTATTGATGCATGCAATCTTTTCAAGCGTACAGTCAAAGGAGCCCGGCTTTCTGAACCAGTCATGAGTCTCTCTGAGGCCATCAAGAGAAAGCTGATATTTCTCACATCCATAGCCCTTTAGTTCCATGCATACCTGATTGTTTAGGTGGAAGGGGTTTCCAAGAACCGTAAACTTGATCTCATGTTCTTTCAGGAGTCCAAGCAGCCTCCAGAAATCCGGATGCAAGATTGGATCTCCGCCCGTGATGTAGAAATACGGTGTACGGCCATACATTTCACAAAAATCAAGGCAGTTATAAAAGGTGTCTTCCATCTGCTTCCTGTTCATGGATTGTAGGCAGGTGTGATTACCTGCTGAATAGATGTAGCAATGCTTACATCTCTGATCGCATTCATCTGTTATATGCCATTGAAAAGAAAAGTATGGCTTCATATCTGTATCCCTCCGTATCGTAAACAGCACGTAAGCTGATGGTCTTCTAAAATGATCCCCCGGCTTTTGACTGCCTGGGGGATCCACATGGTATGTCTTTCTTATTTGTCCCCTGCGCCACAAGCACTTCCGCAAGCTGCAGGTTTCTCTTCCGGCTTATCTGCCGCCCCACATGCTGCAGGTGTTTCAGCGGGCTTATCTCCTGCACCACAAGCAGCGGGCTTCTCAGATGCACCACATGCTGCCGGTTTGTCGGATGCGCCGCAAGCACTCCCTGCCGTGTTTTCGTTCCATCCTGCAATGTTTGATAATGCCATGATATTTACCTCCGTTAAGTTGATTTCAGTAGGCCCTATTGCCTTCCTGTTATCATGATTATCGCAGAGGCCGGAAATCATTGTAAGTACGCACTTTTTTATTAGATAGTTACCTTTTTGTAACCTATTGACTGTCAAACGCCATAACAGTAAAATTTATATGTAACATTCAAATTTGAAGTTTTGATAAAAATGAGGTGTTATCAATGAAAACAAAAGATGAATTACCTGATTGCCCGGTAGCTACAACGGTCAGCCTGATCGGCAGCAAATGGAAACTGCTTATCATGAGAAATCTCCTTGTCCGCCCCTGGCGTTTTAACGAATTACAGAAATCTCTGGATGGAATCAGTCAGAAGGTGCTTACAGACAGTTTGCGCTCCATGGAAGCAGACGGCATCATTACCCGTACCGTATATCCCGAGGTTCCGCCCCGCGTCGAATACGCATTAAGTGAGCTTGGTGAGTCCATGCGTCCGATTATAAAGTCCATGGAAGCTTGGGGAAATAACTACAAACAGGGACTTTAAGAATAAACGCAAAATGGCGGTCATGAGTTTCTCATTTCCGCCATTTGTTATTTTATATCTTCCGGTTTATTCTTCCATCAAGGATTATGTATTACATTTCTCTTTCCACTATTGGCAGTTCCTCTTACTTCTTCGTGGTAAAAGTAATCTACGATTGTTGGATGTCCTTTCTCTACTCTCTCATACGGAGTTTCATTATCAACAAACCTGCAATCATACTTTTTAGCCAGCTCTTCTGCTTTCTTTTCCAGCGCTTCAAAATAGCTGCGGTTCTTTTTGTTATAGATTTCGTCATACAGCGGCAGCAGATCCGGATGTTTATCGGAAATGTATTTCATGATATCTGCCTTAAAACCTCCGCGAAGATTCAGATTCTCAAGCCATACAAGGTCACACTGATCTTTTGTCCTGTCTATGATTGCTTCTATATCAGTAATCCCCGGGAACACGGGTGAAATGAAGCAAATTGTACGAATGCCTGCCGCATATACCTCTTTCATTGCAGCAAGCCTTCTTTCTATGCTTACTGCCGCATCCATATCATCTTTAAACTCTTCATCGAGAGTATTGATTGACCATGATACTGTAAGTCTGCTATTTTCATTGATATCTTTTAGCAGATCCAGATCTCTTAGTACAAGGTCTGACTTTGTGCAGATAAGTATGTCCGCCCCACTTTCCTTTAGTTCTTCCAGAAGTCTTCTTGTATTTTTATATGTTTCCTCTAGCGGATTATAACCATCCGTAACTGTTCCAATGATCACCTTCTGGCCGGCATACTTCTTTGGATTCTTTATTTCAGGCCAGTCTTTCACATCCATGAAAGTTCCCCATTCCTCCGTATGCCCTGTAAAGCGTTTCATAAAAGATGCGTAGCAGTATTTACAGGCATGGGGACACCCCACATAGGGATTCACCGAATATCCTCCAATAGGAGTATTCGATTTTGTCATTACACTTTTTGTTTCTATATGATTTACTTTGATTTCTGGTTGTTCCATATCCTCTGTTCCTCCAGCACTTTGTTAAAAGCATCCGGCATTTCCTGTATCATTTCTTCTCCCATAATCGGAACAAGATCTTCTTTCCAGAATACAGGAATGTTCAGTTCATGAGCCTGTTCTGTCAATGAATACGCCCACCCGGGATCTGTTTTAACAGTCCTGCTCTTTGCACCTGTCATGGTTCCCACCACAATCCAGTCAATGCCTGTAAGATCAACCTTACCCGGATCATCGAACAAAGGCTCAAAGGTAACATGATATTTTTTTGCCTTCACATTGCTCCGCAGTGCATCAATACGCCATAACTCAGACTTTCTCGTAACTGTAACGCCAAACCATGCATTATCAAGATCTGTTTCAAAAGACAGAAGATCCGGTCGTTTGGTAAGAAAAAGAAACTGGTGCTGAGGATTCTCTGCTATCTTTTTAAAGACTTCCTCTCTCCATTCCTCATGCCAGCCCGAGAGATCGCTCATGCCGGTCAGCAGAAAATTCTGCGGCTTTTTCTTTTCCATCATACGAAGCTTTCCTTGAAAAAACTGTGGTTTTTCAAAATCATCTATGATGTGATAACGCCTCGTATTGTTTCTGGCATAGCAGTACGGACATCCAACAGTGCACCCTATAACAAGATTCATGTTCTGAATCTGATCTTTAATACAGATACTCATTTGTCACTCCATTCCTCAAGGTTTACCCTGATGCGGTTAAGATACTCTTCAAACTGAAGAATCTCTTTATCCGTAAAATCACGATAATAAATATTCCCCATCTCATTTGATACGGAGTCATAAGCTTCTTTAAGTTCTTTGGCTTTATCTGTGAGGAACAGAAGCGTTTTTCTCTTATCAGCTTCATCAGTTTTGCGGCTTATCAGTCCGTTTTTTTCCATCCGCTCAAGCATGGTCGTAAGTGAAGTAATTGCAAGTCCGCTTTTCTCGGAAATAATTTTAATAGGAACACCATCTTCCTGCCATAAGACATAAAGAATCCTTCCCTGAGCTCCGTTAAATGCATCAATGTTTTTTTCTGCCAGTATCCTTTCAAATATACGATCACCCAGCTGTTTTATTTTTGTAACAAGAAATCCACCATTTGTCTTCATAATTTAATACTCCTATATCGTAGTTTTATACTACGATATAGGAGTATTTTTGTCAAGCACACATATCATAACTTCCGAGATAACGTTCCACCGTTCATCTCGATAAATTTGAATTTATATAAGCGTATAGCCTCTGAACCCGCGCACGGAATAGTACGAATCCGCCCCGTTATGGAATGTGAAAACCCTTCCGTAGCGTCGTTCGCAGAACAATGCACCGCCCTTGTCGCGAATATCATCCGGCGTAGTGATCCAACTTGACGTTTTCAAATCAAATTCCCCAAGACTTTGCAGTCGGCGATAGAGTTCTTCCGTCATGATCAAAACGCCGATTTCTTTTGCTTTCCATTCGGCGCTGCCTGACGGCGGGTTTTTAGCACGCCCCTGTAATGCCTTTTCGTCATAGCACAGGCTTCTGCGCCCAGAAGGGGACTCCTTTGCGCAGTCGCAGAAAATTAGCTTTCCCGTCTTTTCGTCATAGCCGATGGTATCCGGTTCTCCTCCGCTCTCCTCCATCCTTCTCAAAACATCCATGGAGCTCGGATGCTCAAGCAAACGTTTCTCCACGTCAAGCCAACTCAGATCCATATGAAGATTCTTATTATCCTGAAACCTCGCTTTTAATATTTCTAACATGTTTTCCCCTCCAATCCGCGATTTGTCTTAGTCTATTATCCTGAAATTAAAAATCAACGAGAATATCTGAGATGGCAACCAATGTAGCTTCTCCGCTAATTCTTATCCTTCCATGCTCAAGGAGTTCGCAATATAGATGCCCACCTCTCTTCGACGCCTGGTACGCATGAATCTCTGATTTCCCTAATTCTTTTGACCAATAATCAGCTATCTGGCAATGCGCAGAACCGCAAACGGGATCTTCGGGAACCAGAAGTTTAGGAAAGAAACTCCTCGATACGCAGTCTGTATCTTTTCCTTTTGCCGTAACATTTTGTCCACGTCCGGGAAGCCCTGCAAGTTTAGCCTGATCCGGCTTCATGTTCCGGATCTGCTCCTCAGATTCAAAAATACATACAAGATCTGGCCCCAGTATCGCCTTAACGGGTCTCACACCAAAAGCACTTTCCATCTCATCTGTCACCGTTATCTCCTGCTGTTCATAAGTAGGAAAATCCATCTCATAAAGCTTACCCTTTCTGACAATCGTCAGTTTTCCGCTGAGAGTATTAAATTCTATTACATCCTCATTCTGCTCAAAGTAATTGAATATCACAAAAGAAGATGCCAGAGTAGCATGACCACATAGTTCAACTTCGGATCCGGGAGTAAACCATCTGAGATGATACCCCTGTTCCTCCTTGACAATAAACGCTGTCTCGCTCAGATTATTCTCCATAGCCAACTTCATCATGAAGTCTTCTTTCGGCCATTTATCCATTACACAAACCGCCGCCGGATTTCCGGAAAACGGCTTATCTGTAAAAGCATCAACAATATATTGCTTCATTACTTGCCTCCTTGATTGATAATGCCTGAATATTATATTACCATCAGCAGCGTCCCCGCTCCAATCAGGATGCATCCCATAATTGACTTTGCAGTAAACTGCTCATGCAGGAACACAAATGCCAGAACCAGAGTGATCACCACGCTGAGTTTGTCTATAGGTACTACTTTAGAAGCTTCTCCCAACTGTAATGCTTTGTAATAACATAACCACGAAGCACCCGTAGCCAGACCTGAGAGAATAAGAAATATCCAGCTTCTTTTGCCGATCGTCGATAACCCGCTCTGTGCATGAGTTATGAATACCATAATCCAGGCCATTCCAACCACTACCACGGTTCGGATGGCCGTAGCCAGATTAGAATCCACTCCTTCGATTCCTATCTTAGCCAATATTGAGGTTAATGCGGCAAATACTGCAGATAACAGTGCAAATATGATCCACATATATCTAAAACCTCCCCATCTATATTTCATTCCGACAATTAAAGTTTCAAAATAATAAATTCTGATTGAACTTACTATCGCATCATCCCGACATACTTGGATTCAAGTGTTTCATTTTTGGTGGTGTTTTCTTTTTGCTCATTCTGCTCCATTCACTACTTGTTCTCTGATTTTTATAACATCAGTCTCAGAAAGATCTTTTAAATAAATGCAGTATTCATCAGGATATCCACCGACAAATTTCATGTGTTCCATGGAAATTTGAGAAGGTTTGGTAATCCAGAGTACCGGCTCTCCATAATAATCTTCAACATATCTTAATTTTTCACCATTATATGTAATGATCATGTGAAAATCTCCTATTAATATAGATTATCCCTCCAAAAGGTCACTTAAATCCATAGTCTTAATCCCATTCTCAGACAGTAGTTCCGCAAAAACTCCTTTTCCTTCAATGAGTTTGCCTGTAAAGCTGCCATCATATATCTGCTTAACTCCGCAGGATGGACTCCTTGACTGAAGTATTACCAGATCAACTTTTTCATCGATGGCTTTTTGAAGGCACTTCTTGGCACCTGATCTGAATTCTTTGTCTTTGCTTTCACCCTGCTTGTTTGTAACTATACCATCTACTATTTCACAAGGGATCCTTGGTACCGGAAGGCCACCTTCCACTTCAGGACATACAGGGATTACTTCATGCCCCTCAAGAAACGAAGCCACTTTATCACAATAATTGTTGCCGCCATTATACTTGCAGTTCTGTCCAAGCAAACAGGCACTGACCATAATCTTCATAAACGGACTCCTGTCTCAGTTTTTTAAATAATCCATAACCCTGCCATTAAAATCCTTGGCCTGTTCATATACTCCATGACTGTAACCTTCATACATATACAGCGTACTGTCATTTATCCTGTCATACATTTCAACTGATGCTTCACCTCCAAGAACAAGATCACTATCTGCCCCTATAATCAAAGTTGGGCAGCTTATCTCTGAAAGTCTGTCATAAACATCATGTTCCATACACGATCTGCATAGAATCTTAAACCTCGAATAGTCCTTTGGCTTCATTCTTGCCAAAAGAGCATTCATTCTAATCCCACGTTCAAGATACTTCCCGGTATATGAACGCTTTGCTGTATCAAGCATTATTCCGGCATAATCATCATTATCTGCCATATTTATCCAGGATTCGAGTGCCTCCTTCATCAGTTCATTTGGCCTTGATGCAGTAACTGCAAGGACAAGCTTTTTTACCTTGTCAGGATGTCTTATAGCAAGCTGCTGGGATATCATACCGCCCTGCGACACTCCGAAAACACTGGCAGTTTTAATGCCAATCATGTCCATGATCTTATCTATATCATCAGCCATATCAGCAGTTGAAAATTCATCCGGAAGGTTATTCCTTCTGCTAAACACATAGACCTTAAACTCCTTGGCAAATCCTGAATACACAAAAGCAAATGGCACTGCGATTCCTCTTGCTGTTTTGAATCCGTCTCCTACCCCTGGGAGCATGATAAGGTTCTTATCACCGGTTCCAAAGCTTATATAATCACAGTCTGTTCCATCAAATTTTATATTTTCATTCTTTGCATTGTAGAACATGGCCTTCTTCCTCGTTTGAATCCATATTATTATGCTTCTTCATGTCTAAATTTACCCGGGCTACTATGCTCGACTATTTTGTCTTTTACTATTTTCCACAACTCTAGCTGGATGTGGGATAATTGTTCGTTTAATGCTTTTCTTTGTTCCGGATCCTCACTATTTATGAAAAAATCAGTAAGTCCTCCCCTTCCAGGATATAGCCTTTCATACAAAGTCAGAATACAGTCCTCTTTATCCTCATCCGAATAATCAGCTTCAAGAACAGCTATTCCATCCACCAGACTACTGTAATGAAAGACGATGGATTGATCTCCATATTTTTTCAGATATGCCTCAAGTTCTTTATATAGTGCTAAAGCGTAATTTATATCCATTATTCCAACCTTCCTTATGAACTATGCCTCTTACCTTCGCGTTTATGTCTTTCAAATAGCAGTAAAATAAACATTACTAACCAGATTGCCCATGCAATTCCTGTTCCGATTCCAGCAAACTTATAATCAATAGCACTTCCTACAATAAAAGGAACTGCCATAAACATTATTCTTTTACCATAATCTTTACACATACCTGCTTCATCATATTTCTCACGTTCTTTATCGGACTTCATGTTATATCCTGAAAGATAGTTCGCTGCTTTGCCATTCGATTTATAAAAATAGAAACCCATGAACAGAAATAGCAAAACCATCATCGCATCAATACAAAGAAAAATTCTCATACCATTCCTTCCGCCTCTATCCTTAATTTATAAAAATCCCGAAGCAATTACGGTTACTCATACAGAAGCTGTCTCGCTCTACGCTTATTACCGTCTTTTTGTCAAAAATGTTTTCTCCCTTTAGTGCCCTAAGTTTTCATGGTCAAGGAGCAACTGAAGTATCATCTATCCGATATATCATATCGCCTCTATTCCATATGCTCATAATCCCAAAAAGCGGATCATTTTCTCCTTGCCATATCCACCCCTGATATGTTGTATCATAACCACAATAGCCCTCTGTAACAATCTCAAAGAAGCAAAATGCTGGGTGTCATATAGAATCTCCTCCTGTTCTCCTGTGACCTAGATAATTTGTTGATGAAATAATCTTAATATGATACGGCATGTGAATATATATTCAGCTCTGCAAATAAGCTATATCTATTTTCCCAATCAATATTTTTCCAGCCCCATAAGAACAAAAGTCGTGCCAAAAACGCAACCCTTTCTGCAAATGTCATATGACTTCTGCAATAAAGACTACGAAATAGACACGACTTATTACTAATTCTATTGGATTATTTAAAAGTAAATCAAAATTCTAACAGATGATGCTTTGTTAAATAATCAGACATTTTCAACCATTCTATTCCAACCTGTCTTGCATCCCATTCGTCAAAAAGTGTTCTCCACTCATCATCTGATATTTCACTTTCTGGACGCCTTGCTGCTTCATCTATATCAGAATAGGGTCCAATAATATGCACAGGTCTTTCCCAGTATCCCAGGAACTCCTCTTCTATAAAGCCCTGACTGCCCCAATCTGTATCTTCATCAACCTGCAACTTCTTACTGTCAAACCGAAGTCTGGATGTCCCACTATAAGCAGCTCCGCTACTTCCTGTTTCATATATATATCCATCTGATCCAAGCCAGTGAGTATCTCTGCTTCCACCTTCACAAATCTTTACTGTTCTTCCATCCACCAGGGCATAAGCCCTTTCAAAAACATTATCCGGTACCCATTCATCGTATTTTAAAATGCCAAATATAAGCTCAAAGGTTCCATCACAATCCAGATCGACATAAGTATAACCAACATTATCGAGATTGAATCCAAAATCCATTTCATAATATGAGCCTGTTTTGACAACACTGTTTTCTTCATTATTCTTTAGCACAAGACTATTTGCAGTATACTTCTCTTTTGATCTATAGCTCTGGTTCTGCCATTTCATCACTTCATTATAAGAGTCAATGAAATTGGAAAACGCAGTTGTATACAACTCATCATATTTTTCAATGATGGAGGCATCTGACAGCCTGTATGTATAGACACCGTCTTTTTCTTCAAGGTACGTGCGATCATATCCCTCTTCCTGTGATTTGCCTGCTCCCGCAGTACTATCCTCAGCAGAAGCCTTATCAGAACTGTTGTCTAAACCATTCTGTTTAAGCCCATCAGCTTTTTCATAAACATCGTAAATTGTGCCATCATCAGGCATTGAATCATTTATATACTCGCTTAGATCCTTAGCATATTCAAATGCATCTCCCTTATCCTCGAATATTCTTACCTCTGTACGTGGTAACATTCCCTGCGGTCCGGCACCGGTAACGTATAGTTCTCCTACAATTACCTCATCCTTTTGATCTTCATTTATATCCTTGAATGCAACAAAAGAAATGTCCTCAAAAAGCCCCCATTCTCTGATGTCGTTTTCGTAAACAGAAGGCATTTTGTAAATCACCTTCTCATCATCCATAAGGTAAAACGTAGCATCTGCCAGAGGATCTTTATCTTTATCAGGCAGACAGGATACAAATCTTACGTCTCCCCATCCATTTAGCTTGATATCAAATGACTGTTCCTCTATGATTTTGGATGTGTCTAATCCTAAAGCACTATTATCATCCTCAGCAGGTTCTTCAACGCCTACATCATCGTTATTATCATCCTGAACCACTTTATCAGCGCTTGCCATGCTACTATCCTCATTGTCTGTAACAGTTTCATTTCTATTACCGCATCCAGCCACAAGACATAATGCAAACACAAATAATACTACTCGTCTTTTCATGTTTCCCTCATTACTCACTGTTCAAAACAAACTATAGACTAAAGTTTAATCACATCTGCTAAGAGAAGCGCCGCCACTGTACTTCTCTGAAAAATCATCCTCGTTCCATGTCTCATAATATTCCAGGATATTCGCATCTTCTTCAGAAGACTGATACGTGTACTGAACTCCGTTATCAGACTCTGCCTTAATCTTGTATCCTCCAGTCTCCAGTTCCTCGAATAGCGAAATACTATCAAAATGATCCGGAACAAAATCATTATTTTCCATATGACCATAAATTATCTCTGCATCACCAAACTGTACATAGTATTCAGGCTGCATATCCCCATCAGTCTCATAGCCTATGGATGCTGTCTGCCAGGTTCCTGATACCACAGGATCACTCACTTTTGATGCCAGAAAAATAGATGTTGGACCGTCAGCTCCACCGATTATCGCTGCATCTTCTTTTTTCGCACCACATCCTACTGTTCCTATTACCATTATCAGCACAAGCGCTGTCACTACTATTTTCTTCATCTTAGTCTCTCTTCTTTTTCCTTAAGATACTTCATTACTGTCTCAAGCCCTTCCATCGGAACACAAAACGTGCCATCCCTGTGTATGCATCCCTCATGGACTTTATCGATATCAAACCACTTGACTTCTTCCACTTCCTCTGTCTGAAGCTTCAGCTTAGATGTATCCACCGGCTTTTCATACACATAAACAAAAGCAACTTCATTGTCCTTGAACATTTTTCCATGGAATTCCATCTCATACTTAATATGAAACTTCCCGGCAAAAGTAAGATCTCCGGCCAGCGTTTTTATTCCAAGCTCCTCAAACAGTTCTCTCTGTGCAGACTCCAGTGGTTCGTCGCCAGCCTGGATATGTCCCGCTGATGAAGTATCGTACATCCCGGGAAAAGACTCTTTTTCAGCACTTCTCTTCTGAAGAAGGACCTGATACTTATCTCCCTCTTTTCTCACGATCCATATATGAGCAGTCCTGTGAGGAATACCATTGTCATGTGCATCACTTCTGCTTACAGTCTCCCCGGTCGGAAAGCCGTTATCGTCAGTTATATCAAATATCTCCATTTTTCACTGCCTCTTTTCTGTTCCTGATGGCAAAGACAGCTGTACCGACTCCCGCCAGCACAAGCACAAATATTCCATAGACCATCGCAATGAAAGCACCTACAATAGGCGTTTCAAAATCAGAACTAATAAAATAGTAGTAATAATATGTACTAAGTATCATTCCAGCAACGCATGATATCAGCAATAACAACGATGACAGGAGATACTCCTTCATGCTTTTAGCCATAAAAACATTCATTATGACAAATGCCGCAATAACTATCATCCATATAGGATTAATATCAGCTATTCCGAGCATATCCCTAATCACAAACATTACAAGGGGAATTAGATTTAACCACTTCAAGAACTTCACTTTTTTCCTCCGCCAACAATTATTCTTTAACAAAATATATCTCTACCATTTTACACCATTGCTATCATTACAAAAACTTACTTTTACCTATTTAAGGCATGCATATCCCAGACTGCCTGGAACATGCACACCCATTGTAAATAGCATATTAAAGCTTCAGGTACTTCTTAAGTTTTTTCAGAGCTCCATCAAGCGAAAGGGAAACCATCTGCTGTGATACACCCTCAGCTTTAGCGATTTCTTTTTCAGAAAGGCCATGATAAAAATACAGAATACATCTACGCTTTTGTGCAGGAGGAAGCTTGTCCAATGGCCGTAATCATTCATGATCCTCGTCCAGACAGCCCCAACTATTTTTCCGTCGTGGATCGCGACGAGGCAGTTGTCTCCAGACTTTGTACCGAAACCATCAGTGTATACGCGCAGTTCCGGTTTCTCTACAATATCTCTCGAAGGCGGCTCCACACCTTCCGGAATGAATATGGCTTCATATAAAAAGTCTTTGAGAAGGCCGAGTTCGTTTTCCCGAATACAACGGAACTCTATTGCGTTCTTCATACCATCTTTACACCTTATTTGGAATAGTTCTCAAAGCACCATTTTGCGATCCTTATGATCAGTGCTTCCGGTAAAGGCTGATCATAGGGGATCCGTATCGTGCCCTTGCTTACATCATAATCGGAGAGTTCCTCCGTAAATACAGCTGTAGCCTCATCACCGGGATAAATGCCCAGATGTTTCTTTGATGCTGCGAAATGAATGATATTACGACCTTTCCAATAAGTGGGCATCGACCAGGAAATCCGTTCCTCCGCGTCCGGCAGTGCATCACGAAGGATCTCCCGGATCTCCATTAATCTGGGCTTATATTTCTCATCCTGGGCAGCAATGTATTCATCAATATTCTGCGGTTTCACACAGTAATGGTCCTGGTTTTGTCTGCTGAACTCTCTGCCGCATTTCGGACATTTCCATGCCATGGCTTCACCTCTTCAAATCTCGATTTATAGACATCCCGACAAACTTGAATTTATATAAACGTATAACCTCTGAACCCGCGCACGGAATAGTACGAATCCGCCCCGTTATGGAATGTGAAAACCCTTCCGTAACGTCGTTCGCAGAACAATGCACCGCCCTTGTCGCGAATATCATCCGGCGTAGTGATCCAACTTGACGTTTTCAAATCAAATTCCCCGAGACTTTGCAGTCGGCGATAGAGTTCCTCCTTCATGATCAAAACGCCGATTTCTTTTGCTTTCCATTCGGCGCTGCCTGACGGCGGGTTTTTAGCACGCCCCTGTAATGCCTTTTCGTCATAGCACAGGTTTCTGCGCCCAGAAGGGGATTCCTTTGCGCAGTCGCAGAAAATTAGCTTTCCCGTCTTTTCGTCATAGCCGATGGTATCCGGTTCTCCGCCGCTCTCCTCCATCCTTCTCAAAACATCCATGGAGCCCTGATGCTCAAGCAAACGTTTCTCCACGTCAAGCCAACTCAGTTCCATATGAAGATTCTTATTAACCTGAAACCTCGCTTTTAATATTTCTAACATAGTTTCCCCCTCCAATCTCCGATTTGTCATACTCATTTATATTAAAAAATTAAAAAGAAAACATTTCCATGTAATAATCATAAGCCTTGTCACATTCATCAAATGATAATCCTGTCTCGTTCACTAAATAGGATACAGCTTCTTGCTTATCATCGAATCTTTTCAGCAGCGTGGTAGCCTCAGATATTCTTCTTAATGCATTCTGAAAATCATCAAAATTTATATCTGTAGGAGACATTTCGTACAGTCTATGTTCTAATAAACACAGCAGGTTGTCATCAGCTGCTTTCTTATAGTTTTCTTCGCAAAGGTATTCACCGGCGAACAATTCGTTGATTGAAATCTGTAATATATCACATAACTGCCTATACAAACTAGCATCGGGTAAGCATATTCCATTTTCCCAATTTGAAACTGAACGATCTGTTACACCAAGTTCTTCTGCTAGTTCAAGTTGTGTTAGTTTATGTCGCTTTCTACATGCTGCTATAAAAGCACCAATTTTCTTTAAATCCATTTTTCAAACTCCTTTATAGCAACATTATAAGCAATATTCATTAATAAAAACATGAAACAAAACTTGAATTTGTGCGATTAACTTCCGGTTTAACTTGTCACCTCAACAGGAATACACCATATTGTAATACTTCTAATCTGGTTGCTGACCATCATGCGCCTTCCATGCGCATTCAGTGATTTCCATATCTGTAAAAGCAGCCAAAAAAGATGACTCCTCGGCGCTGCATGCATAGATGCCGAAACGAATTTCCTTTGGAGCATTGAACATATGACATATCCTCATCTGTTTAAAATCTATTCCATCAAAAGAATTTTCTACACAGAAATCATCTTCCCTGCGACTTAGACGAAACCATACAGACTTTATTGCGGCGTCAACATCTGTAGATGCCCAATCAGAATAGCCATTATTTGTGACAACACTTCCTAATCTCTGAATCTTTTCATTTTCATATTCCATAGCAGCCTTAAGCCAATTGTCACTATCCAAGTACATGATTACCCCACTCTGATCATAGCGTACCTTGGAATCAAACTCTGTCCGTACCACAAACGAGAAAAATTGGTCTATTGTTTTCATTTGCAAGACAGGGGCATTGTCATTTCTGAAGTGATAATAGGTCCTCTGCCATAGATCAGTATGAGGTTCGGTCATGATTTCAACCTTATCCTTTGTGACCCGACATGATTTCGGTTTTCTAATCCATTCCATTGAACTTGCGTCAATCTTCATCACTTTTTCCTCCTGTCCTTAACCATACAAATTTGAAGTTGTCGGGTTAGCGGTCCGCATTCATCGATACCATTCTGTGATATGCTTCTTTGTGACTTTTTGACTCCTCATAAAAATCTGCCATATCATCACACGGAAAGTTATTGCAAAATGCGCAGAAATCGATCTCTTTTTCTTTGCAACACTTAACAGGCATACATATATCTTCTTCCGTCCACTGTGTATGCTTGCAGGAAGGACAGATTTTGTTAATGTAATCAGAACATGCAAAGCAGTTAACTCCGCAGTAGGCTATTTGGGTATTCATCACGCGCTCCTAAAATCCCGATTTGTCGTTCTGCATTGTTTTCCGGGAGAACTTGCTAACACTTCAGCCAGACCAATCTCATTTGTCACAAGTAGTTTACTCATGTATTTCCAAAGGAAGCCCGTCCGGGTCACGGAAAAACGTCATTTTTTCACCCGTGAAAGCATCCCGTCGTATCGGTTCACAAGGGATACCCATAGACTCCAATTCTGCGACGGTCTCATCTACACTATCTACACGGAAAGCAAGATGACGCAATCCGTAAGCTTCGGGAGAAGGACGGAGTGGATGATCCTTCATAATAAAAAGTTCAATTTCGCTGTCATCGAGCTTAAGGTCAATCTTCCAATCATCCCGTTCCGGTCTATAGTTCTCTCGCAGAATTCGAAAGCCAAGCTTATTATGGTAAAAGTTCAGAGCAGTGTCTTTGTCGGAACAAATCACCGCAATATGATGAATGCGATTTAATTTCATGAGGCGCCTCCTGTTTTAACCAGAAAAACCGATTTGTAGTTTTTTGGATTATCCTGAAATATTATACTACCATCAGCAATGTTCCGACTCCAATCAAGATACATCCTAAGATTCATTTTACTGTAAACTGTTCATGCAGGAACACGAATGCAAGCACCAGCGTAATCACCACACTGAGCTTGTCTATAGGCACTACTTTGGAAGCTTCTCCCATCTGCAATGCTTTGTAATAACATAACCACGAAGCACCCGTAGCTAAACCTGAAAGAATAAGAAATATCCAGCTTCTTTTACCGATCGTTGATAAACCGTTCTGTGCATGAGTTATAAAAACCATAATCCAAGCTATTCCTACCACTACCACAGTTCGAATGGCCGTAGCCAGATTAGAATCAACTCCTTCAATTCCTATCTTATCTCATCTATGAAAAGTATTGTCTTTCTTCCGTATCCACCCAGATTGTTCTTGGCTGTTTCAACTACAGACTCCATATCTTTTTTACCGGCTATCGTAGCATTGACCTGATGGAAGTCTGCCGAGGTAGTATTGGCAATCACTTTTGCAAGGGTTGTCTTTCCTACCCCGGGAGGTCCATACAGGATTATCGAACTAAGTCTGTCTGCCTTGATAGCACGATAAAGCAGCTTGTCTTCACCTATTATATCTTCCTGTCCCACAACTTCATCAAGTGTCTGTGGACGCATTCTTGCAGCTAAAGGCGCTTCTTTTTCTTTTCTGCCCTCAGCCATATATTCAAAGAGATTCATATCAGCATATGCTCCTTTGTTCAATTTCACTCTTTAAATTATATCATGCCTCGCACGCCCCATAAGCCATATCATGATTTACTTCAGCCTGGTAAAAGGCTCCCATTATATGGGCTGCTGTCCCTAAAGAGATAGCAAATGATCCCCACAGCTATACAGCCCCATATTCCTAGGACAATCTTCCCGATCCTGAACATATGCTGCAGCACAAATGCCAGAAGCGCAGTCACAGAGTTCAATTATTCTTCCTGCATAAGTAATTGTGTCAGATTCTTCCGTCATGGGATGAGCTTGTTCCTGGATAATGCAGTAGTCATATTTGCCATGAAGTATATTAAACCGTTCTGAAAAGTATTCCTCTCCCATATGCCATTTTAGTGATCTGGCCGAATATGCCAGCATGAATACTTCGCAGTTCTCGCCCGTAGCACTCTCTATCATTTCCCTGGTAAGCTACGGCATATCATTCATATATGTATGGCTATTACCAATAAAAAGAATTTTCATATGCAACAAACTCCTCTCAATCTGTCAGTGTTCTGACAAATTCATAGACCTTTTCAGACCATGCCCATATATCTTCACAGTCGTGGTCTATAAAATACATTTTACCAGTTAATTCATCCAGAACATGTGGTGCAAGCTCCCCTCTATATTCGGAAAGTGCCACAATAGCATATACCCAATCCTTTAATGCAACTTCATTTTTGACCTTTAGAGGAAGAACCCCCTCAAAAGTTGCATCAGGATGCCTGATTAGCTCCTCATATCTGAAAAAGAATCGCACTCCGGGTGTAAAACCAGTACTCAGATCCTTTGCAGCATTTCTGCTTTCTTTTTGTAACTGCAAAGCTGTCATATTGCGTGCACGCACCGGTGAAAGAAGGCTACCGCATTCCAGTATCTTAATGGCACTTTCCACGGGCGAAGTATGACAAACTAAATCCGTTAAGCAACCTTTATATTTGGGGCAGGCTGTGCATTCTGTTATCTTACCCGGAGGCGATACACGATACCATCCATCATATTTGTCCCTGTAATTTGCAATGTCACTTAGAATTGCATTATCTGCTTCTATATCACATCTACGCCCATTAGATGCTCAAGGATCCATAGCATCATGTTCTTCAAGTTCTATAATATGCTCTGTTACATCATTATTATCAGTATCATCTTCTACAGGGTGGTTTTCAAGTTCATCTTCCTCTCCTAAATCATAACCACCGGTAATTACAGGAACATAGATGCCATCACTGCCCCAAGGTTGAACCATGACGTAGCTTTCATAGAAAGCACCATCAGGGAAAAGCAGATTAATGACAACTCCTTGTTCTGTCTCCTCTTGAATCTCAATCTTAACTTTTGTTTCATCATCTGAAAGGTTGAGAAGATATCTTGCAGAAGCACTGGGATCAAACAACTTACTGTAGTATCCGTTTGTATCCTGCTTTGCGATTCCGTTAAGGATTTCACCAAGGCCGTTCTTAGTGTAATTAACAGCATTGAAATCCTCAGGATGCTCGCAATAAGCTTTGTTAAAATCCTTTACTGATTCGATATTTTCGCAGAAGTTCATCTCCTCGGAGTCCACCATTACTACACCTTCTCTGTCCTTGGCAAATTCCAAAGTCTCCTGCCATACATATACGTGAGGCTCTGAATCTGCAGCATAGTAGTGCACCTCTGCCTTATTATAATCATCTGTAACGATTATTGTTTTATTGGGAATTTCCTCACTTCCAAACATACTGGGCCATGGGCTTGAATATCCAAAGGATATGGATCCATCCGCATCAAAAAACAAAAGCTCCTCGTCCATCAGATTCTGCATTGCCTTCTCATTTGAATTAGAAACAATTGCATCCCCATTCCTGTCTTCGAAGTCATTAATCCAGTTAGAAAGCAGTTCATCATACGCCGCTCTTTCAGAGTAATCATCACTCTTTTCATTTCCACCAGAAGCACTTGTAAAGAAGCATCCATAGAGAGCAACGCTTACCGCGATCAACATTGTGATAAGCCAGAAGGAAGGCTTTCTATAATTGAATATCTGTTTAATTCTTGTTTTTACTCCCACCTCTCCAAAAGCAAGTGAATATGTGAGGGCATATCTTCTATGTGTACTGCAATTTAAGAGTGATGTAGCATAGGACTTCTTCTCTTCAAGTGACATATTCTTTATCACGCGCTCGTCGCAGGAAAGTTCAATGTCCTTACAAAACAGTGTAAAGGAAATCCACACAAGAGGATTAAACCAGTGAATTCCAAGAAGAATAAAGCCTATAAGCTTTCTAATGTGGTCATACCTTGCAATATGCGCTCTCTCATGTAAAAGCACATTACCGACAGTCTCCTCATCAAGACCTGAAGGCAGATAAATTGCAGGCTTTATAAATCCAAGAATAAAGGGAGTATCTATAGCATCACACACGAAAACATCATCATGTGCTTTCCCTGCTGCTTTTGCACCATCCCCACACTCATTGTTCTTACCAAGTTTAATAGAAACATTTATATCTTTTTTAATTGAAATAAAGCTCACAACTGCATATAAAGCCACTGCAAAAACGCCGATAATCCATACCATCCAAAGCCATGCAAGAATTTCACTTCTTACAGACAAAACCTCCAGCGCTCCACTATTTGCGCTGGTGGCTATGATCTGTTCATTTGGCAGATAGTCATACTCTGCATCAGAAGGCACTATCATATTATCGCCACCTATAGACGCAGCTCCCACTTCAGAAGCCGGAGTGTAGTCATGATAAGTAACCTCAGGCACTTCTTCATCTTTGTTATTTCCAAGCAAAAGAGATTCTACTGCCCCATTCACATCCGGGAAAATCCCAAACTGTGATTCAACCTGAAAAGGCATGATGAGCTTTAATGCTACAATAGCCCAAAGCACACCCATAAACCACTTAGGTGCCTTCTTTAAAGGAAACCTCAAAAGAATAACTGCTATCATGAGAAATGAGGCTGTTATGCTCATCTCAAGAATTTTAATAAAAACTGTCCCCATACATTTCCCTCCAATTTTCAAGTAATCCAGGTACTGTGAAAGCACCTATTTCTGTAATTCATTTATTTTCCTGCACCATATCCCAACAAAAGCAAGCATTTAATCCTTCGCCTTATCAATGATTTCCCTAATCTCATCAAGCTCCTTTTTTGAGAGCTTCTGACGAGAAGTGAAAGCTGCAAGAAAAGCAGGTAAGGATCCCCCAAATGTTTCCTCTACAAACTCCTCGCTCTTTCTCGTATAAAATTCTTCCTGTGAGATTTTGGATGAGACAACTCCATCCTCATTTTGAAATAAACCCTTCTCGCAGAGTTTCTTAAGAACTGTGTAGGTGGTAGATTTCTTCCACCCGAATTCATCGGTGCAAAGCTTTACAAGCTCTCCCGAACCAACAGGCTCCTTCTCCCATATAAGCCTGGCAAACTGCATCTGAACTTCCCCTAATTCAACTGCCATATTTACCTCCTTGGTCTATTCTGTGTAGACTTCATATTCTGAGTTTACTCTGAATAGACCAAGTTGTCAACCTTTATTCTCTATGGTTTATATGAAAAGATTTCCAGCCTTTTTAGATGAAGAAGTTATAAAAATACCCCAAAATAATACTCAGGTGCAAAAAGTGAAATTTCTGCGCATCAGTCTAGCCAGGAAGAAAAACGGCATCATTATCACCATCATTCCCATAACTGCTGTAGTTGGGGATGCGACCTTTTTATCAGAAAAAAGGTCGGCACTCCAAACAGTGCTGCAACACTGAAACAGATCAGCTGTCTTTTTGTCATATTGAACATCACCTTACTTTTGACCTTCGTGAGATCACGAGGCACCGAGATATATGATGCTGCCATGTTTGTTACCAAAAATCCTTTCTTTTGTTTTAGGGAACTTTTGTATTTATTTCTCCTGCATTTGTTCCCTATCAGTGTGCATGGAGAATTGATTTGGCAACTGCCCCTGTCTTAAAGAGCGTAAATGCCAATAGTATCGTGTAGCCCATGACTCCCCATAGAGAGCCGATGATATCTGTAGAAAACGTCACGGTCTGAATAAGAACCGCATATATTCCAACACATGCTGTCCACTTGTTACCTCCTACTTTTTTGCATTAAAAAGGACCATCCTTTGTTGAATGGTCCTGCACTACATCAATATTAAGTTGTTATAATTCCGACAGCTTTATCCTGTCATATGCACCATTTTTTGCATCTTCAGGATGTGGTTCCAACCCGATTATGGTTATCTCCTGCTGATCTGGTCCATATACCCAGTACATGCGACGCGCCCCGCTCTTTTTATTCTCAAGATATGACTGCCAGACTTTCATTCCATATCGTCTGGACAATTCAGTTATTTCATGAGATTTTAAGCCCGGGTACATAGGATCAAGGGATAACTTCTTCAAAGCATTACCCCATTTTTTATAAAGCTCGTCGTCTTTTTTACTGATAGTACCATCTCGGTACTGAGTCTGAAGAGAATTCCATAATTCCTCCATTTCAGGAATTCCCATCCTAATCGCATATCCCATCCAGGCAATTCCCCCCTAAAAATCAGACAGATCAATAGCGGGTGAAACATCTCCCATCTTGAAATTCTCTATTGCTCTATCCATATCTTTTAAAGTATTTGCCGAGATGCCATCAGGAACAGTTAGTTCACGCGGTTCAAGCATTATGCAACCATTTTCGTATTCTTTTACATTATAGTATTGATACAATGCACCTCTGAGGGTGATTCTCTTTTTGCTGTCAATGTGTACCGTATAATCTTTGATAGCTTCCATAAGGTCCACCTCCATATATGATAGGTGGGATATCCCACCTATCATTATAATACTCCCTAAGCGTCCTTATGTCAATGAGACATGCTTTTTTCCGATTCCTCCGGCAGATCAAAAAAGACCTGAAAGAAGAGGAACAAGTGTGGTTCCAATGAGGGCAACTCCACCTCCGGCCATGAGCTGTGTTATACCTAATTTGATGGAAATTTTTATGGTGTAGGAAGTAGGTAGAATAATAGCTACTTCCTACGTAGAAGTTATATAGAATTCATGATCACATAGCCTTTGCCACAGAATTGGCTGCAGCCATGTCTGATAGATTGTAAGTCTTAGATTCATCTGTTGGACGAAAATTATAGTGGATCTCCATTGAGATGTTCCTATCTCCGTCCTCTGTTATTTCCTCGTGAACAATGATTTTGTTGATAAGACGATTGAGAGTATCAGCATCAAGCTCTGTAATATCTGCATAGTCCTTGATAAGGTCTATCCACTTTCTGGCATTACCGCTTTCGCTGTCATTTTTTGAGAGACGCTTTTCATCTTCTGCAATCTGCTTTTCGAGATCTTCAGCTTCTGTCTTGGTTTTCTCGATCATTGATTCAAAGATATTCTCTGAGATTCTCCCTGAAAGAAGATCCTCATAGAGCTTGGATGTCATGCGGTCAAGAGTTTCAATACGGCTCTTTGCCTTCGCTATGTTCCGCTCCAGAAGCTCTTTCTGGTTCTCCCGCTCCTGCTCATAGGCATCTGCAAGGCTACGTGCAACCTCTTCCGCATTTGAACTGTTCCGGCCGTAACTGGCGGAGTTCATCACTGGAACGCGGCCAGGCAAAATGACCCTGTTCAACACGCTTGTATAAGAGAAGAAAACCATCACCTTCCCAAAGTAAGCCCTTGATTTTACTTGAGGATCTGCCACAGAAAAGGAAGAGTGTGTTTGGGACGAATAAATCAACCTTGTACTTTCTTTCGATTATGGCAGCAAGTGAATCCACGCCGTAACGCATATCTGTACGTCCGCATACAACGTATACAGCAGGGAAGTAATTGAAATCAGCATCTTTAAGCATGGCGCACCGCCTTTATGATGCTGGTTATAACATCATCAGATGCTTTTGAACCGATTTCTATACGGATATCTCCGAGGGATATGGAGATGGGTGATGATGTGGCGATTGTGTTGCGCGAATCGTGCGATGCGATACAAGGGAGATTGATCAACGATGAAGGTGAAGGGGCAACAGACGGAAGACTTGTTTGAGGAATTTCAGCTATAGGTACAATATCCGGCATCCGAAACAAAATGGAAATGCCATCCAACAGCATTGAGCCTGTCCATATATGCCGGGCAATATAATCCAACAACTGTCCCTTTTATATCAGTGTAATCAAAGAAGGTCTGATCTGTTTCAAGCACCTTTGCAAGAGGCTCATAAGGTTTTGTCTGAGCAAGTTCACTGCGAACATTCATTTCTTTAAATGTGCCGTCTATTCTGACCATGTAGAAGCGGTTGCTGCCAAATTCATTTACCTTCTGATCAAGAGCTCCTTTCAGAGCATCAATGTCCTGAACATCTGTAAGTGTTTGACTTTTATCATTATCAAAAAAAGTCACATCACAAAAGGGAATGGTCTCCGTATCCGGTACTGCTTCAACGCTTCCATCTCCGGCTGCTCTGTATATCACACCGTCTAACATTACAAGCTCACCATTAAGGCCATCAAAGGTGCCTATTCCAGTATCACCCAGAGCTTTCACTTCTTTTGCTGACAGACTTCCATTGTAATCACCAAATGTCAGCCCCTGTAAAAGAGATACCTGATTTATCGACTCTCTGTTATTAGTTTCAGATGTTCCTTGTTTTACAGCTTATTTAATTCTTTAAATGGAGAATATTTATAGAATTCACTGTTCTTGATATATTCAAGAGTATGCTCGGCAAGATTATACGAAATCAGTTTATTCCATAAATCTTCAAAGGTATCATCATAATCCGGCTTTTTAAAATAGTTCTTATTCGCAATGCCATCATTCTTGTTAGTTATTATGAATTTTCCATCAGCAGAAACAAACTGGATAAGTTTAGACTCATAATCAAACGTAACAGACTGATTGAATCTGTCAGAATATATAAAATGGACTTGATTGAATTCTCTCTTCTCATGATTGGTGTAATGCTGCTTCATTCTCTCAGCAACATTTGTAGACTCGCCAATATAAACCTTATTTCCATTTTCCAGGATATAAAGCATCGGCCAGTTCCCGAGATAATCATCATTCCCATAGTTGTCGCTTGGAAATCTGTGATTAGTTATGACATAAAGATTTTCTTTAGTTGTATCCGCGTTAACCATACAATTACTCCAGCCATCAACATAAACAAAACAACTATTTTAAGTATACTACAAATAGATTATTTCTAGATAATAACCCTTTACCTTTGTTATAGTGCTAAAAAAATCAGAGGCATATACAGCCCCTGATTTTATTCTCAAATAATCCAATTCTTTACGTGTCGCTATTAAATCACAATTTTTTCATTCCCTAATTTTATTTATGATGCATCTTGCTCCACCTCAGCATCCTCATCATATTCCTTATTCTCTTTTTTCTTACCACCACCGCTGGCTTTCACCGAATACAACTTACTCCATTGCAGCCCCGGTTTCATTCGTTTGTTATATACCACCAGCATTGCCTCCGCAAATCCAAGGGATCCTGGCCGCCGCTCCTTCGCATTCTTGGTGATATCCTTGACAGATACAACTCCAAGCTTTTCCTTGAAGGTGGTCTCCTTGAGTTCATCCCCAAAACTGTTCAATAGCCTTGCCACTCCGTTCATCATATTTGCTGAGAAGGACTTCTGCTCGCCTTCCCAGGTCATTATGATGAGTCTCAGCACTCGGTCCAGTACATCGTAGCCGTATTTATCATAGATATTTTCAAGAGCACCGACTGCACATATGCCTCCAACTCCGGCTGATGGAAGGATTTTAAGCTCATAGGACTCCACAAGCCCCTTGATCAGAAGCTCCTTATCATTACCCGCCTCGCAATTTGCATTGAATATTTCGTATGGCGACAAGGCTTTGACGTTCTTCATCTGATTAGCAAAGATATCTGCTTCTTCGTTGTATTCCAGATCATCATATATCATACACCAGACTGGTGTTTCCCTGCTCTCTGATACCATGGCTATTATTTCCGCAGTATGCTGTCCATTGAAGACATAGTTAATGCCATCTCTTCATCTTGCTGTAATCCTTGAAGGAGTCGATATCAAAATCAGGTCTGCTGTTAAGTGCGCTCTCTGCAAGCTCAGCAGCCTTGGAAGTAATGACATCAATATCGATTCCCTTTTCGTACTGCTGGTAAAGAGCTGTAGCATTGAGGTTAACACCGATGATGCTGTCCTCCGGCTTAACAGTGAGTGCCTCATATGAGGAATTCATCTTCTCCATTGTCCTGGCCTCGACCTCAACCTCCATTCCATACTTGGAATACATGATCTCCTTCACGCTGGAAGCAAGTTCCTCTTTGAATTGTTCAAAATCCATACATTTCCCTTTCTTCTTTGTTTTTTTGACATAATAAAAGCGCCACCCCGGCAGGAATACCGGAAGCAGCGCTTCACAACAGTTATTCTTTTGCAAAAGAAAAACCAAAGAATGAATCGATTTTGTTCTCTCGTTCATTCCTTGGCTCATTATAATAATATCATGCCCAAAACTGCATGGAAACTACCATTTGGGTGCCATTTGGGTGTCATCTGGGTGACATTTGGGGACGCTTTTTCAATTGGTAAATTATGCGCCAACCACATTAGTCATTTCTTCATTTGCGTTTCTATCTTCAAAAAGCTTTCTGATCCGTTCTTCCTGCTCTTTTTCAGACTGCTTTTCTTCTTTCTCCAGAAGTGCTTCGTGAATAGTCTCAAGTTCTTTATCAATGCTGTCCATGAGCTTATCCCATTCCTTTATGCTCATCTCCTGGCTGCCTATCTGGATTTTGATCTCAGTTTCATTATTGATGAGCTTGTAGTACAGCTCCATCCTGAACGCGCTGATCTGCTCTGTCAGTGCAATATTGTCCTCCTCTGACTCTTTCTCAGCATCAGGAGTTTCTGACTCTGCAGCTGCTTCCTCTGCAGTCTCAGCTTTCTCTTCTTCTATCTCCATGCGTTTTCTGGTGCAATGATTATACTCATGGATAGCACGCATTATGGCGTTGAGATCCTCTGGAGTGAACATACTCGCTGCCTTGGAGAGAGTATCAATGTTGTCCACGTTGACATGAAGGCTTCCACCACTAGGAAGGGCAATCTTAAGGACCTTATCCTTTTCATACATATTTCCGAGCGTTATGGCATTTTGCTTGTAATCACAGACAAAAGTAACTCCTTTGTACTGTATGACTCCATTCTTCGCCAGAAAGCTGTATGGACATTTTTTCTCAGTTTCAGCCTGTAGCTTCTGTCCAAAGCCTTCAGTCTCACTTATGACTGGAGTTGTCTCTTTTCCAGCTGCAGATCCTAATGGTCTTGTTAAATAATCATTTGCTATCGCTGCTATACCCATGATTGCCTCCAGATAACAAAAAACGTGCCCTTTCAAGGATGTTCATTCCATTGAAAAGACACGCATTTCCGTTGCTATCTTTTATATCGGCAATATTCTTTAAATGTTTATGGATAAAGTTAGATTAACTTCCGGTATAATGCTCATTCCAGCAAACTGGAATTGTTAGCACTCTGTCTTATTGCACCGGAGGCATAAAGCATAAAATACAATCGCCAGAAACTGTGATACCACAGACACAGTGACAAGATACACAGGATTCAAATCATACAGGGCACCGAGAAGCCAACTGCCCAGAAACCACGCAATACCAAATCCTGTCTCAAATATTCCGAAACCGGTGCTTCGCATGGAACGCGGGACGATTCCGCTGACAGCTGCTTTCATAATACTTTCCTGCGCACCCATTCCAATCCCCCACAGAATTATCCCAGCTCCGATCAACCAGGCATTTCCAGTCATAAAAACAAAATATGAGAAGAATGTGCTGCATAGTGTGGAAATGATCAGAGCCTTCAGCCCGACCTTATCATAAAGCCAGCCAAAGAATAGTGCAGCAAAGGCATCCACAGCCATTGCCCCAGCATATAGCAGGCTGAGCATGGATTCATTAAATGCTCCGGTATTAGCCGAATGAAGTGTGATCAGGGTGAAGTCTGCAAAGCCAAAAGCAAAAAAGCAGATGGCCGCCATGAACAGAACAAATGACTTCCTGAATTCAAAGCTTGCCGGTTTATCTTCCTGCTTTTCAAAGATCTCCGGATCAGGGTATCTTATCTTTGCTGTCAAAACAAGAGCTATGGTGATCATTGCAGGAACAAGCAGTATCGCAAAAGAGATTCTATATGTTGTAAAAAGGTCGTCTGTACCTTTTACAAGAGCTGTTACAAAAAGCAGTACTGGTCCGAGAAACGCGCCAAGCTGATCCAGAAACTCCTGATAGGCAAAGCCTTTTCCGGTTCCGATCTCGCTTGCCGCAAAGCTTACCAATGTGTTTTTGGCAGGCTTTTTTATCGCTTTTCCGATACGCTCCAGGATCACAAGACCGCAGGCCCAAATCCAGCCATGTTCAGGTACGAGTGCCAGTGCAGGAATCGCCAGAGCCTGTATTACATAGCCTGTGATAACAAATGTCCAGTATTTCTTCGTTTTATCTGCTATAAATCCGGATATGAGCCTTAGTGAATACCCGCACAATTCTCCTATACCGGACACAAATCCGATGGTTGCAGCGGATGCCCCTGCGAGGTTCAGATATTCGCCCAATATGCTTCTGGCGCCTTCATGAGTCATGTCCGAAAACAGACTTACGATTCCCATCAGGGTTATAAATATTATGGCGCCAGACAAAGCCCTTTTTTTATCCATGTTCTACTCCACTAATCCCGATTTGCTTATTTCATTATCCTGAAATTCAAAGTTTTATTATCGTCGCAAGTTTCTTTCCGCATAGAATTCCAAATATGCAGCAACAACAACTCAGTACCACATATAATCCGCCATTCATATATTGTTTCTTCTCAAACAAATTAAAAGCTTCAAGGGAAAATGTAGAGAATGTGGTAAAACCTCCACACACCCCTGTCTTCCAGAAAAGAATGGTATTATCAGATACACTTTCTCGGTTACTGGTAATTCCAACAACGAATCCAATTAGTATGGCACCGAGGATATTTGTAATCAGAGTTAATATCGGAAAATAAGTCTTAACAGGAATCAGACTTATTGCATATCGCGCTACTGCACCCAAGGCACCACCAAGTGCTACAAATAGAAAATTCATATCAACCTCTCTATTATCATATATACTGAAATATTATTTTCTTTTCCTAATCAAAACAACTCCTGCTGCAAGAAGTGCTAATCCCACAACAAGACCTATAATCAATGACCACGAATCTATTTTCCCTGCCAGAAATATTGAAGTAGGCCCGTCAGCACCACCTATAATTGAGGCAGAATGTGCCCTTCTTGTTAAAAGAGTTATTGCAACTACCACTATTCCAATAAGCACAGCAATTATTCCAAGCATTATAGTTATTGCCTTTGTAGCAATTCCTCTCCAAAGTAATACGCTTGATACTGCGCATATAACTATTCCAATCAAGAAAGGTACTGCTAAAACAAATGCTACTGATGGCGGCGCACTATTTCCATATTCTGCACCAGCTTCCAATCCCCGGTAATTATATGCCACCACAGCGCACATCCAGTCGGATAAAAGCACTGCTATTATTCCCAACAAAACAGATAATTTCTTCATACGTCCAAACACTTCCTAAATCTATCATTTCAGACAACTTATGAATAATCATACCTTTTTTCAGACAAAAATAATAGCCCCGGACAATTCCAGAGCTATCACTATCATCCCTCTTTTACTGCATCCAGAGGAAATGGTATTACATTTGACGGTTCGTGTTGCTGTGCAATCCACAGTGTCAGTTTCTGCTGCATGTTCATCCAGCTTTCTGCTGATGTATTGGTTGCCTTGCTTATTCTGATAGCCATCTCAGGACTCAGTGATGCTTTCTCATTAACAAACTCCGATAAAGCTTTTCTGCTGACTCCAAGCATTCTAGCCGCATCAATAACTGTAAGATTTAGTGGTTTCATCACATCTTCCAAGAATACATTTCCTGGATGTGTAGGTCTTCTAGTCATATATCTTTCCTCCTTCCTCAGTGATAATCCATATAGTCCACAAGATATGCATCCTGACCTTCAAAGTAAAAAGTCATTCTCCAATTGCCATTCACCGTGACAGACCACATATCCTGCTTATCTCCTTTAAGTGGATGCAATCTATAGCCTGGCAAATTCATATCCTGAGCACTAATGCTGGCATCCAATCGGTCAAGCATTCTTGCCAATTTGGGCGCATGATCTGGCTGAATCCCCTTCTTAGAGCCAGTTTCATAAAAATCCTTTAAGCCTTTATGTGCAAACGATTTTATCATATCAACATTATAACCTGTAACGTTACAGGTGTCAAACTTCCCTTTCTGAAAAATCTGTCCAATACTGCAGATTCCATATAGCAGCTATGATTGTTCCAATTGTAACCACGGTCATCTGCGCTGCCTTAGTGTCATAGTTCTTCCAGATTGAGCATAAAAAAGCAATAGTCATGCAACTGAAGACAGAAGCAAGTATCTTGGCAATTACAAACATATGCTGCAGTAAAAGCGCAAAGAACACTGTTATGCCGAAAATAATCCAGTTGGTTACTTTATCATAGCCCTGGTTTCTTACAAGAAATACAGGAATGGCTCCGATAAAAATGGAATTAGTGACATCAACTCTTCTGATCAGGTACATTGCTACCCTGAGAAGCAACATAAACGGTAATAGAAAAATATCTAGTACAGCTGCCATATTCTTATCCTCATTTTTTCAGCTTGTTAAACTGATTCACATAAACTGCAGCTCTGCAATAGAACTTGAGCTGCTCCTCTCCGTCTTTTATAGTTGTGGCTCTCTCGATTCCCTTGGCTGTGCCCTTCTTGACTGCCTCGTTGAACATCTTGCCAAGGCGTGCTCTTACCTGTGCAGGAGATTCCTTGATCTTGTACTCTACAAGGATCTCATTAACATCTGCAAAGGTAGGAAGATCTGCCAGAGTGAACTCTTTATCCATCTTCTTGGCTTCCTTGATCATCTCACCAACGGCCACTGTATAGTCGTAGGTAGTTCTTTTACCGAAGCGCTCTTCCAGCATCTCGCAGATAAAATAGTTTACTGTGATGTTCTGCTTCTTAGCTTCCTTCTCAATACAATCATACATATCCTGTGTAAGTGATAGATTTACTCTTGGCATGTCTTCATCCTCCTATGAGTGTTGAACAGTTATGTTATATTTTGATTATATGAGTGTTGAACATATATGTCAAATGCTCTACATGGCTCTGCATGCCTGATCATGACTTACCTCGGACTGATAGTAGCTGCCCATGGTGGTAGGAGCATTGAAAAGAGCTGAAAGCAGATAATTCTTTATATTCCGAACCTTGGTAGTATTTCCCCTCATGCAGTCCATTACGTACTCTAGATGCATGTGGTTGAGCTTAAGGAACTTGGACTTAACCAAGTTTGTAGGATACTCGTTCTTGGAAATCCAGATTGTTGGATTCTGGCAAAGAACTGTCTCAAGCACCAGATCATAGATTCCTTCGATGATTTCTGTATCATGAGGATATCTTTCAAGCATGGTATCAAGGCAGAGATTCTCCCTGATTATTTCGGAATAAGCGTTATACTCATCATTCAAATCGCTTTTCATCGAAGAGATATGATTAGTATTTATATTTCTTTTAGTATTATTAATATTAATATAATTAGGGTCGGATTCTCCGTGATCTAGAACCGGATTTTCGCTTGGTCTAGAACCCGAATTTTCCGTGGTCTTGACCCCGATATTTCCGGGGTCTGAAATTTCCATATTTGTTCCAGAACTTGGTTTTTCCAAGGTCTGAACTTCTTCATTTTCTCTTGAAGCAAAGTTCTTGAGATAGATCTTGGTAGGCTTCCCCTGGCCCTGCTTTTTGCGCTCTATGAGCCCATATTCCTCAAGACTCTTAAAAAGACATCTGATCTTATCTTCCCCACAGCCCAGCATTTCTGCGGCTTCCTGCTGTGCAAAGTATATATATGCCCTCTGAAGCTCATCAAACCAGCTATTTTTAAGGGATAATGACATTCTATCGAGCATAAGACCATAAAGAGTCTTAGCGAGCGCGTCAAGTCCGCTAAAATATGCGTTTGTGAACAAAAGCTTTGGTATTCTGTAAAAGGCAAGCATTTCTGATTCCTGACCGCTGAAATAGTCAAAAATGATTCTTTCGCTCACTCTTTTTTCCTCCCTTCAATGATTTTCTGTGACGTTCCATGGATTTAAGTGGTGCAATTTCTGCACTACCCAATCAGCTGAAATCTGCATCTACGATTGAAATTTTTGACGTAGATCTTGCTTGGCTTACCTTTTGCCTGTAACTTATATATAAGACCAAATTCTTCAAGTTCATTCATACAATCAATTATTGTGTGCTTGGAAAAATTGATATCTTCCTGAATCTTGCTTAACGGATAAATGATGTAGACTCTGTTATCATCATCAAACCAATTATGTTTCTTAGCTTCGCCCATGCGGTCCAAAAGAACTGCATAAAGCATTTTGGCCGAAGCCGACAGGGAAGAAAAGCTCTTCCCTGTAAGCAGCTCTCTTGGTATCTCTACAGAAGCAAATTGCTGTGCCTGGGCATTATAAA
Source organism: Butyrivibrio sp. AE3004 (assembly GCF_000703165.1). NCBI lineage: Bacteria > Bacillati > Bacillota > Clostridia > Lachnospirales > Lachnospiraceae > Butyrivibrio > Butyrivibrio sp. AE3004. The sequence goes on along the minus strand of NZ_JNLQ01000002.1, from coordinate 208,227 downwards.
AATAGTCCATCATATTATTGTTCCTCACTTTCCTGCGATGCCTTCCATTGCTCCAAGAGACTTACGATAACTCTTTCAATCTCAGACTGTGAATAATAAGCAGGGAAGTACTTGTTGAGCTTACGTTCTGTAATAAGGATCTTCTTCCTAGTCTGTGGTGTGGATCTCTTTTGGATAAGAATGTCTATCATCTGTTCCTGTGTAAGAGAGTCATCATCACGATATTGACGAAGATCCATAAGCTGTTCCTGCTTGATCATGCCGTTTTCGTGGATGTATTCCCATATCCATTGCTGATACTTGTGATTCAAATACGAAATCTCAACAGCAACAAGAAATGACAACCTGCCTTCATCTACCATATCCAAAAGCTTAGGAATAAGTTCTGTAAGTCTGATATATCTAAATACTTGGGTTCTATTCAATCCATTTTCCTTTCCAATCAGATCTCCAGAATTTGACTTTGTTGCATCATGAAACAAAGTTCCTGTAACTTGCTTTCCCTGATGTTTAATCGCATCCATTTTCATCTTGAATACAGTCAATAATCACAAAATCATAAGTATTTCTGGCGTTATCCACATATTCTCTGAGAATTGTTTCCCTGCTGATAACTCCGGTCATGCTTATTTCCAAGCTTGAGAGCTCAATATTTCCCGGCATCAGATCAACACCTTCTGCATGGTGGATGATTCCTTTTGATACATCTACGGGCTCATCATTGATAATATTTACAAGTGCTGTGGCAAGAGAATAATCAAGTCTGTCCGGTTCATCGCATCCAAGACTTATTGACATGCTACCCTGAGGATCCGCATCTATCATGAGTACCTTGTAGCCTTCCCTGGCAAGCCCAATACCAAGATTCACACTTGTTACTGTCTTCCCTACCCCACCTTTTTGGTTTGCTACTGCTATAACTTTAGACATCTCTTTTCCCCCTTATTCATCAAATGACTCAATAAACGCGTCAATCTTTTCTGTGTTGCAGAGAACCACTCCCTTTACCTTTCTTGTGGCCTTGGCTTCCTTTGCAAGGCTTTCAAAAGTATGAAGCCCCATAGAATAAAGCTCTGCCCCTTCAGCGTACCTGACATATTTCTTTTTGCCTTCCTTAACGATTTCTGCTAAATCTTCGATTTTCTTTCTTCTAGCCATGAATACTTCCTCACTTTCATTTCCTTCTTCACAAAACTGTTCAATGTACTGTTCGATCAAGTCTAAATCCACAAGGGCTGTTTTCCGAAGCTTTATATTGGCCTTTGCTTCTTTTGCCAGAGTCACAAATGACCAATATGCCATGCTGTAAAGTCTGGCTCCGTCCTGGTAGGTGCAATATCGATGTTCTTTTCCGACAAGATACTTGTCTAAGTCAACTGGTGGGGATTTTCCACGATTCATCTGTAACCTCCGTTTCTGGTGTTACGAGATGCAATTAAGAAGATCAGAATTTTGGGTACAAAAAAACCACATCTTCTCTTCCTTCGAGAAATGTGGTCAAATATGTGATGTGTCTGAACCGATTATTCCTTTGACAATTACCCTGGGATAGAAACTTTTAAAAGTTCCTATCCCAAAATGCGTTTTTTTAGCAAGTAGAAATTGTCTTTTGACACACCACTGATGTCCTATTTATTTTAGATAAAAACTACATACAAGTCCAAATAGCTCCGTACTCGTCCAATGAATTCGTTGTAAAAATGTTGCATTTTTGGATAACATAGTACGTCTATGGATTTCAGTGATTCCTAATGAGTCCGTGTGTTACTTCTGTGATTTCAAGGTCGGGATTATTTCCGGTACCATCCTATCTGTTCTCACATGATACCTTCTCTTTCTTTTTTCCCTTTTTCAACACTCTTGTCTGGTGTTGCCTGCTGAAAAGCACGTGTTGCAAAATCGTTGTAACAAGATATTTTTTGTCAAATGTTCAGCACGAGGAGTCGCTTTTTAAAACAGATTGTCGAGCTTGCTTGCAAGCTTCAAAAACGATTCCTGGTTCTTTCTGCCAGTTGCCTGAGCATAAATGTTCATCGTTGTTTCGATACTCTTATGCCCCATTACTGACTGGATAACCTTGAGGTTATCCTCTGCTTCACACAGCCTTGTCGCAAATGTATATCTGAAAATGTGACATGTGATATGAGGGAGCAAGAACGGCTCTCTATTCTCTCTGGCTGCATTGAGCATCTCTTCGTGGTTGTAACTCTCAACTATTCTGCTTATGGTCTTATTAACCGACTGAGGATTAAGTACGTCTCCATAGCGATTCTGAAAAACGAATCCAGAAACACCATCAATCACTGTCTGGTTAAGCCCAACTGTTTCAAGCTGATCTTCTCTCTCCATCTCTAATGCGTCTTTTACTACATCGAGAAGCGGAATGGTTCTGATACCGGCTTTTGTCTTAGGAGTGTGGATATGATACTCAGATACTCTGGACTCTCTCTCCGGATAGTAGACAAGATTGTGATTAACGCTAATCTCATTGTTCTCGTAATCAATGTCCTTCCAGGTGATACCAGTGCATTCTCCGATTCTCATTCCGGTACCAAGAAGTACTGTGAAGAGCGGCCACCAATGATAAAAAATTGGATGAGATGCAACATAGTCCATGAATGCTCTCTGCTCTTCAACCTTAAGAGCGAATCGAAGTTCTTTATCATCATCAACTCTCTTGGTTACTTCTCGCATAACACCATGCGTGGGATTCTTCCTCAATATATCATCTCTCACTGCAAGGTCGAATGTTGGATGAAGCAGGCAGTGCACTGAATCAACAGTGGCCACTGCTAAGTTTTTCTCTTGTAAAAGATAGATGTAAAACTGCATCACATCCGAGCACTTGATATCAATGAGCCTCTTCTCTCCGAACCCGTCTCTCACATACCTGTCATAGGTATACTGATATCCGCTCATGGTGCTGTCCTTCAGCTTGTATTTAGTTGCCATGTACCTGTCAAAAGCCTGGTTGAGTGTTGACCTTCCAGCTGCATAGATATCAAGTCCATCCAACTGGTCTCTCATAAGTTTTTTCTCTCGTTCTCTGAGCCTCTGCAAATCCGTATCGTAAACATACCTCCTGCGCCCTAATGGATCCGTGTACGAATACATATACCGCATGTCAGATTTACGCTGGCATTCGCCCTTTCTCAGAGCACGTCCCTTATTATCTTTTCTTGATACTGCCATATAATCCCTCCATGTAAAAGGACCCGGCTTCTTATCTCGAAAAGCTCTCATAGGTACAATATTATTATCGCGCTTAAAGCCTTTCGGGGCAAGCATATTTTTGCTGTTGCCAAGTCCTGTACTTACCTTTCTTTTACTTCCTAAATGTCAACAGATATTCTTCAATTCGTTCTTTATCGAGCCAAACCATGTTGTTGTTCATCTCAATAACTGCCTCACAGTCGTTTGCTATTTTCATAAGCTTGGTTCTTCCTAATCCAAAGAAATCCATTGCTGCAGGCACTCTCATCAGTCTCATTGACTGCTGTCTTGCCAGTTTAATCTGCTCCTTATATCTCTCACTTGCTCTCATATCTTAAGCCGCCTTTCCCATTCTCAATTCTATAAGTTCTTTTGCCTGGATCTTCACCTTGCGGCGGTTTCGATACAGCCTCGATTTTACTGATTCATACAGGTTGCCTGTGGACTCGATGATGTCAACAATCGCCTTCTCTTTGTTGAGGACATCCTTAAGCTCATTCCTATCTTTCGGAGACAGAACACTCATAGCACTTGTGACTGTTGTGTAATCCCTACGCATGAGCTCCAATGTCTCAATCTCATCACGATGCCCCTCCGCATCATCTGTATATTCCAGAAGCTTATCAAGATCGCCTCTTCTGATATCAATGATGTTATCGTAGTGATTTGACGCCTGAGAAAAAGTCGGATCACTCTTTCTTGAGGTCTGGACTCTTACACCACACTCACCAATCTCAGCGCGTCTGTTGAACCTCTTTTCCTCAGTAATCTGATCACAGATGTTGTCTTCAAACATATCAACAAGATCAATGAAGTTTTCAAAATTCTTAAAGATAATCTCTACACGCTCATCAATTTGTGAAGAAGCATACCCCTGTACAAAACCATTCTTAGCTGCCATCGCACCCTCCTTTGCTGATGAAAACCAAAACATATTCTGTTGTCTTAAGACATTTATAATTGTAAATGTACGCACCCTGTCTGTGTTTCCCCACTTTAATAACATTTATCACGATTTGTGATAATACCTTGTTATCTACTCTCGTTTGCATTCCCTTTCTGCTCTATGGGGTAAAAAAATACCGAGCCTCCTATATTAATAGGAAGTTCGGCATTCTCTCTTCTCATCAATTACCAATCGATAACATCAAAGAACTCTTCAATATTGCTGTTTTTCTTATTCAATGCGTCCTCATCATAATCAGTCTTTTTGATGATGATATCAAAAGTCTTTTTCTTGATTTCATACTTATTTGAGACCAGCTTATCCTGCTTTCTGATAGCATCAAGTAAATTACTATATGATTTGTTACCGGAATTAAGGAACTCATAAACGTCCTCATTGCTTTTAAAAGCAGCTATATCCTTAAATTTCCAGACATTAGAAATAAAGTTCTTGGTGTCCTGTCCCTTATATTCGACATCATGCAGGCATGAAACATACTCAAAATCAGGATTATCAGCAATAAGGAAGTGAGGTGTATTTCCCTTATCATTCTGCAGCTTGCAGTATTCCAGGAGCTTAATGAAGTTCTCCTGCTCTCCAGGAATGGTCTTGATCCGGTCAGCGTCCACAATGATAAACTTTGCAAGATAGTTGGACTGAGCCTCCTTCTTGATCTGCCTCAGGAAATTGGAATAACCACCGCCATGCATATTTATCGGTTTCAGAACAAGTTCAACGCCCTGGTTCTTACGCATTTTATCGATATAGTTATACTCGGTATCGCCCTCGCAGAAAATGGCGTACCGTTTCTTAAGTACCCTCTCTTTCCTACTCAAAAGCTGTACCTCCCAATATTCCCTTCATGTAGAACTCATAGACCTTGGCAGTCTCATATCTTACCTCTGGAAAATCTGCAAGTGAATACAGCTCAGAAGTAAGACTATCCTTACTCTTTGTCACGAAATAGATCTGTTCCTTCATGTAGGTCTTCAGATTCAGATGAAGCACGTTGTGCGTGGAGAAGATAAACTGTCCTTTATGTTCCTCACCATTCACAAAAGCAACAACCCTGTCTGAAAGAATGGGATTGAGTACTCTGTCCATCTCATCAGCAAATACAACCCTGTTCTCATATACAACCCTGAATATCTGGACAGCCCATGCAAAGAACTCTCTTACACCGGTTGAATCCTGCTGAAGTTCTCTGCGTATTTCATTCCCATCTGCATCTTTTCTAATGATCAATGACTTACCATAAGGCTTGTCATTATCCACTTCTATACTGCAGATACTATAATCGACCATGCGGAATATATCCACAAAGCGGGGATCTCTCATTATCTTTATATCCTCATCCCTGCCTGCAGGATTTCCATCCTGGTCTTCCGGAACCGTACCCGGGAGAAGGATATTTTTGAACCAGCCTGTAGTCTCGATAGCATCCGCATTGCCAAGAAGAGCTAGCTTGCTGATAAAAAGACCATAGCTGTTGTTACTGTTCTTTAATGCAGTTCCAAGCTCAGAAGCTTTTCCTTCCTTCTTTTCATATTTCCCGGACTTATCCCTCATAACAGAAAAGAGACATGAGAAGGTTCCTTTCCTCTTACTCTGCTTATATAGTCCTTCACTTGTTATTCCATTAGAGTCTATTCCCAAACAATACTTGTAGATATGATTCTTTTCCGAAATGAAGCATATCTCAAATCTCTGTTCAGGATCTTTATCCGTAAGAAAACTGGATGCATTGACATATGCACCAACCGACTGTACCTGGGAATTGAAGTCTATAAGAGATTTCAAAAACTTAAGACTCCCGATAAAATTGGATTTACCACCTGCGTTTTCACCGACGATAACTGCTGTCTTCAGAAGATCGTAATCTACACCTGTAGAAGTATAGTTATCAGGATATCTCGTCTTAACCTTGCTGTTAGATGCCTCCATACTAAATTCGCTCTCAACATTGAATGAGCAGAAGTTATTGAATTTAAAGCTAATCAGCATCTGGCAACCTCCTTTTTAAACTGTTTCGTAGCTCTATTATAGCACAAAATCTTTTACCTAAACCATAATTCTGGTTTAGGTGAAAGATTTTCAGTCTCTTTTAGGTGAAAAAGATATAAAAACGCCCCAAAATAATACTCAGGTGCAAAAATGCGAATTTTCCACTTATCAGATTTTTTATTTCATCCCAGTATCGCAAGATTCCTTAGCTGCCTTATCGCAACCTGCCTTACTTCTGGTCGTCTGATACTAAGATACACCTTCTTAATCTCCTCCAAACCGCCAAGGCCATTCAGTCCCTTATCATCCTCTGATGTGGCAGGCTCACCCTTTAGGATCCAGTCAGTAGTAACTCTAAAATATTCTGAATACATAAGCAGCATCTCAATAGATAAGTTCTTCTTTCCGTTCTCATACATAGAAATCACTCCGTTGTGACGAACATGAAGCTCTCTTGCAAGCTCTGTCTGAGTCAGATCTGCATCCTCCCTCAGCATCTTAAGACGGTCTCCGATTGTTACTTCTTTTGTTTTGTTCATGGTATTTTCCATTCCTTTCCGGAATCCGAAAACGGAAAATGCCACAACTGCCTAGTGCTATATGTTTTCAGGACAACAAAAAAGAAAGCCTACAAAACGGTAATGAAAACAGACCATAAAATACAATGTTTATGGTATTTTCCGTTTTGCAGACTTCCCCTGCGTAATTTCAGCATCCAAGCACTAGGCAAACTCTTGGAACATGCATGGGCCGGTCAGTCAAATCCCATCACGGGATGCTATTTAGCACTCAAATGCAATGTTCCTCACAGTATGCAATTTTCAATCTCCCCAAATAAGAAAACCTTCAAACACTATGCAAGCGTTGTATTAGCAGAAGAACTCCGGTTTCTTCTAGCCTTGATCTGCATTTTAGCCGCATGGATGACCTCCATATGCCATCGCAGAATTGCACTCTGGTGGTAAGTACGCTTATCATCTTCAATAACAGTAACCTTGCTATCCTTGATGATTATCCTGTAAATCTTCTGGCAGTCATCACACCAAGCCCATCCATCAGCGGCAGTCGCTTCGTGTAACGGTATCCCATGATGAGGACACCAAGCAACAAATGTCTGTGCAGTTTCCATATTCAATTATGATTTTCCTCCCTCGTATTAAATGCTTTTCATCATACTTGTTTCCGAAAACATAGGTATTCTATCACATGAAAAAATAAATGGAATACCGAAAGTTCGTAGAGAGTTCGGAAAGAGTCCGCAGACAGTTCGTAAGTTTTTTGACACTTGCGTTAATTGAATAACAATTCTGTCAAAGCTCGTCTATTGGCGGAAGATCCTTGAGATTTTCCTGAGGCTTGGGAAGTTCTTTGTAAGGAATGATCCCGGCTTCCATATCTTCCTTCTGACGGCGAAGCGCATAAATCCACATGCTTATTCCAAAAAGTATAACTCCGATATCTCTTTTGGGATAAAAATCCGTCTTACAAACATCAAGCTTGGTGTAAATATCTTTATTAGTCCGGTATTCCTCATCAAAATAGCTCAATTTGACAAGCATCTTATACACATAGCCATTGCCGTTTCCTTTAAAATCCAGAACCTTGTCAAGAATATAGTCAATCTTGCCCCTAAACCATATCAGCTTGATAAGCTTATCAATAAGCTCCTTCTGCTCATCAATATTTTCCTCCGCAGGCTTAGTGAACAAATAAAGAAACAAATCCCGACACTCACGCTTACTGGCTTCAATCGCCTCCGGTGTCATCTCTTTAATCTCATCATCTGCTAATGCATTTAGGTATTTCTCCCGATAGGACTCACAGAGCAGCATACACAGCACATAAACTCGTCCTTCTGAAAAGCCTGCTTCCCTGCACTTTCTCGCTACCATTTTGTAGTCCTCTGATTTTCTGCCATTATACATATGAAAGCCCTCCTTCATAAGAAAATATAAACACAAAACCGGATCATATTAGGGATCTAATACGTCCGGTCTCACTTCTCATCATCATATAAAGCTTTTCGTTTAATAAATTCCGCCATATCTGCCATGAACAATTTGTACTCTTCATCAGTCAGCTCCTGCAAAATCCAATTGAATCTATGGCTCGGAGCAGTCCTCTCACCTGTGATAATGTACAGGATATTGAAATCTTTCGAATAGAGCTGGTAAAAACGTTCTCCAATGATTGACGTTTCACCACGCAGATACTTGTTCATCTGCTCCTTCTCAACCTTCCATTCCATGGCCATGCCTGTTTTGGAATAGGCAGATCTTTCCATGGCCTTCCTAAATCGCTCTGCAATTTTCTTAGTAATTTCGCCTTTCTTGTATCTCATACGAGTACCACCTTTCTTTAATTTTATAATTAAATGATAGGTAGTATCGGTACTTATTCGATTTTCAAAAATCCTTTTTGTTCCTAAGGTAGCAATGAGCTATGGTTCATATATCCTGGTTATTCCTATATCGAAATGGTCTCGAAGGCATAATAAAAAGACCGCCTTAGCGATCTTTTTACTCAATACTTTTTAGTCTTCTCTTCTAATAATCTCATCCAGCTCCTGCTTGATATAAATGATTCTTCCGTAATTAACAATCTCGGTAGTCTCAAGATGCCTTGCCAGGGCTTTTTTGAAATCCACCCATTTCCAGCCATATGCAGCATCTATATATTTACCTGCCGCACTGGCAGCTATGTAAACAGGATTGTCGGCGGCAAGAACTTTAGTAACATCCATATTGTATTTTATCTGGAGATTTACATTCACCGCTTCCGCAATTAGTTTGGGCAAAGTACAACAGCTCATGGCATAATGGTTTTCCTTCTTAGAAAACTCTGAATACCGTGTTGCCATAAAGTTCAAAACATTTTCTGTAAGGGATATTTTCTCAATTTCATCTTCCTTAAAAAGATAAACAAGAAATTTCTCATCTTCCTCACGATAAGGGCTAATAAGCCAGTTTTCGTTATACTCCTGCTTGTCCCTGATCATCTGCTCATCAATCCTATTGCAAGTATCAAAGAACTCATCTAAGTCTATCGCCCTTACTGCATCAAGAGAATTAACCAGCTTACTGTAATATGCCTTAGCTTTTTCCTGTCGTTCATGCCAGTCCTCAATAGCTTTTTTCTCGTATGGACAGTGGTATTTGTGACCATATAACAAAGACCACTTATCCCTGGAAGCGTCAGCACAGTCATACGTTATGCATTCATAATGATCAATATCTCTGATTATCCCTCCAGTTAAAGGGCAAACTTTCCGGCTCTCAGCATCAATATCAATATCGTTTTCATCTACATTTGCTATCATACCAAATCTCCATCAACTTTTTTCTTATTTCACCATATCGCTATATATCTGATCCACGACATTATCTACATTATTACTGCCAAGATACCCAAATGGAATCTTCCTCTCCCTGACTGCTGCAATGAACTTCTTGTAGCTGATATGGTTAATATAATCCGTGTAAAAGTATACCATATCTTTGTTCTCTAGCATCTTCCCATCCACAGTCTTATAGGCATCCGGAGATACGAACATCCAGTTAGGAAAAAGAGTTTTCAGCTTGTTTTGCCAGGCTACATGACCGCCCAGGATAACAATATTTTTATCAGCGATAGCAGCTTTCATATCCGGAATCTTATCTTCCTCTACTGGATCACTGTCATGTTCGGACTTATAAGCATACTCACGAAGAGCAATAAGTTCATCACGTTCTTCTTCATATTTCTTAAGAAGACCATTTGCTTCTTCAAAAGAGTTCCTTGCACTTCTGTACTGATCTCTAAGATATTTGTTTTCCTGTTCCTGCTCGTGGAGCTTTTTCCTGAGTTCAGCAATCTCCTTAAGATAGTCATCATCACTGACTTTACCATTACTTACTGGTGCTACATTTGTTAGTGGTTTCTTCTCCTCTTTCTTAGGAGCGTTCCTTACGGTAATTGCCTCCGGATGGAACCAGGTATCCTCATCCTCAAACTCTTCAACCTTATCGCCGGTTAGATAGCCGATCTCATACTCTACGCACTCCGCAATGTCCGTCATGGACGACACCAGATCATACATGTTGGTATACTGCTCGACTTCTTCAAATGTATATTCCTTGTTTGGATGCATGGTCTTTAATATAGCCAGAGTACGAGCCAGCTGTATACTGAGCCCCATGTTATTTTCCATGCACAGATATACGTAATCCTCTGCATATCCGCGGTTTCTTAAGCAGGCACCAACAAACTCGTTCTGCTCCCAGTATTTAGCATGCATCTTTTCGAAAGGAATCTTTTCCTTTTTCTTCTCATCAATCCATGCATCCACCTGTTCTTTACATGAAACGAACAGATCATGATCCCAGTCCATATATTCGCAGGAATCCTCTTCGTCAGACATCCACTCATCTCTGCGTTTTAAAAGAAGTTTGAACATTATGGAACAGTTCGGATCATATTCAATATGCATGAAAGGGCACATGCCCATTATCCTGCCGATTACCGGAAGGTCATATTCTTCATATTCATCTTCAGCAAGGCCAAAGATTTCCTGCGTTGTGATCTTATGAAATCTCTTAAGGCTGTTGTATTCCTTTTTATGATAAGTCTTGTACAGATATTTAATGAGTTCAACGCAATACTCATCACCAAGTTTTGCCCCGCTATAGATAAGCATCATGATTTTCTTATGCATGCACTCCAGCGTTTTTCTCGTCCTGTACTCTGTGGCTAGATAAATCCCTGCCTCATTGAACTCCTGGAGTTTAGCGCGGCACTTATTAAGAAAGTCCTGTTCTATCTCAGCGAAGTCCTGCTCCATGCTGCCGTTAATAAATTCCTGTAAAAAGAAGTAGTCCACTCCCGTAGTATCCGGAGCAACTACCTTCTCATCCTTATTTCTGAAAAAATCCTCAATCATGAGGCCTGCCAGTTCTTTTCTATTTGCCAGCTCAACCGGATCAAATCCATAATCATCAAACATATCTCCGGTAAAGTCTTTATCAAAAGGTGGTATCATAACATTCTTCTCCAATACTCGTTATTACGATGCACGTCTATATTGATGATAGCATAGAATCTGGCTATTCTTTTCCCTAAAACAGAAAGGATTATCACGATTTGTGATATTTCAGTTCCTCATCAGTAAACGGTAGTATTAATGTTGCACAAGGTGTTTCTTGTTTATGCTTTTTTTATTTTAAACTCATCTTTCTTTAGATTTTGCAACAGCTGAACATGCTATTATTACAGTAAAATCAGTTGTTTACGAGGATAACACCATGAAAAATATATTTTCCTTTGCTATTATTGCACTTATATTGCTTCAATCTATAGCATCCCCTTATACTTCAATTAATGCTTATGCCATTGGTTTAGATGATTTAAAGGATGCTGGTAATTCTTTACTAGACAATGCCCAAAAAGCCGGGGAAACGGCAAAAGATAATGCCAATAAAGCTGGGCAGGCTGCAAAAGAGGCTGTTGACAGCGCAGGCCAAACCATAAAAGAAAAAACTGATAGTGCTGGAAAAGTTATAAAAGAAAAAACAGACGATGCTAGCAAGGCAGCACAAGAAGGAGCCGAAAAAGCGAAGGAAAAAGCCACAGAAGCAAGTGAAGTGATATCCGAGAACGCTAGTAAAGCTTATGATTCTGCATCATCTAAAGCAAAGGATATTAGTGAGAACATAATCAATTATGTAACAAATATAGACACTGAAAAATTTGAAGCAGGTTGGGATTACGCATCAAAATATACTGGAACAGCCCTATCTTCCCTTATGGGAAAAGCTTATGTCAATTCAGTGCAATCTCAGATCGCAGAAACATCTAAAATGATGCAAAAAGAGCTTCGAGCCAAAGTCAAAGGAGGGCGCGGAATTCCTCAAGATGCCGGCTTTGCAGCTGAAATTTGGCATACTGATAGTTTTAATCTCGAAGCGGCACTCAATGGATCTGAATTTAGAGCCACTCGTCCTGATTCAAACGGTAAAGCTTCCCCTGATATCGTTATTTCTGGAAAAGATTATTCTCAAGATTATAGTTTAAAATATTATAAAAATGCTGATGAAAGTGCAAAGGCACAAGCAAAAACTTTCTATGAAGACTATCGGCAAAAGGTTTCTAAGGATACTAAAAACGGAAAGCCTCCCCTTAGTGCAGAAGAATATCTTGAACAGTATGATAAACCTTTGACCGCACTTTATGACTCTCTCTATGAAGGACAAGGCAAAATCATTCCTTCGGATCAACTCGATGACGCCAAAGATTACTTAAAAAGAAAAAAGGCAAAAAATAGTAATAGCACAAATCTTGAAAGACATAAGTTTTCTCCTGAGCTTCAAGAATCATTGGACACTCTTGCTGATAGAATAGAAGCTCCTGACGGTACAAAGTCCAGACCGCTTACAGAGAAAGAAGCCAAAGCACTCGTTGAACTAACCAGAGACGGAAAAGATCTTGATTTAGCTGATTTTAATGTAACCCCTTCACAGCTTATTACTACAAAATACATCCTAAAGCAGTCTATCAACGCTGGAACACAGGCTGCTGTAATAAGTACGGCCTTTGCAATTGGTCCTGATGTTTATGCAATCATTGTAGATGCGGCAAAAGAAGGAAAAATCGATGAAAAGAAGCTGAAAGAAACCGGGATAGAAGGTGTACTCGCTGGCAGTGAAGGATTCGTAGAAGGCTCAGTGAGTAGCGCTATTGTAATAGCATGTCAGTCCGGGAAGTTTGGCAGTGCATATACGAACATCGCACCTGAAACCGTTGGCACACTAACTGTACTCACAATAGATGCCATCAGATTTGGATATCAATTATCTCAAGGGCAAATTACAGAAGCCGAATATGCTGATCTTATGGCACAGGACATCATAATTGCCATAGCCTCACAGACATCCGGTGTTCTATTGCAAGCGTTATTCCCATTTATTCCTTTTGCCTATGTCGCAGGCAGTATGGCAGGTGCAATGTTAGCTTCAGCTGGATATGCTGCCGGAAAAGATATCATACTTGAAGTCCGTGGCGAAAATGGCTTTGAGACAGTAGTTCCAGAAGCGTTGGCTTCCGGGCAATCATTAGCAACAAGTTTCATGAGCAAATTAGATTTAAATGGAACAATCTCCGACTTTCAACATATGGCGGTAACAACCATAGGAAATGGAAAAATAAAAATATCGAGTTAAACGCATGCAGCGAGCTGTTTTTTGTATAGACAGCCCGCTGCATATATTAACAGTTTATTGTTGGTTCTCATTATTTGTGTTATTCTTCTCAAACCTTATTTCCATATCTCCCTTCGTTATATTTAGGCTATAGCCTTTATCCATAATATGATCAGGAATTTCAATAATCTGTTTAATGAATTCTGGGACACATGGAATCACGTACATCCCAATTAACCACCATATACTATCAGGAATTATTCTACCATTGGATGAGACACTTGTTTCTCTCAAATTTGTTTCCATATTGTGTTGAATCATAATACACCTCTTTCTCAGCATTACGCTCTTTGAATACATTTAACTGTTTCTTTACTCAAAGTATAGAAGTTTTTATATAATCCAACTAAGAAGAAAAATAGCGATTTTTTTATTTTTTATAATCGAATAGCATCTGTCCATATATATCCTTAGCATATCGAACCTTTTGCTTTGTCCAATGCTTTTCTGATACGAAGGCATCATTTATATCATAAGAATCAACAACACTAACCCAGTCTTCTTTATCAGTCTTTTTTATAAACCATTCCGCTAATGACATATCTTCAACCAAAATCGCAGCCTGAAAATATGCAATCCAATATACGCACTCAAGAAAAAGCGATTGTGCAAATTCGTACTTATTACCTCTTCCTCTAACTATATCATTAATGAACAATCTTCTGATTTTTACCGCTCTGCTGAAAACAGTTATTTCTGGCAAAAAAGAAAACGACGGGTCACATGATAACGCAGGTTTAATAGTTGGCTGATAGCAAAAAGCTGTGAATCTGCCTTTTATATCAGGAATGCTCTTGATATTATATTTTGACATGGCACAAACAACTTCATAAATAAAATCAAAATAGCATTGCCATTCCAATTCAAATTTCAGCAACCCATTGATAATTCTAGTTAATTCATCCTTCCCTTCATATACTGATAGTTTTCTCCATTCGGCTTCATAATTATCCGAACACTCCTGAAATACCTGGGCTGTATATTTATCCGAAACTATCCTTCTACTCAAAATTGCTTCAATGAGTTGTAAGTCAGGCACCTGAGCCAAATGCCCAATCTTTAAGTAATCTAGATTATTTAAAATATAATGCCCGTCTTCTTTGTCATACATCTTGTCTCGTATTTCTATAGAATACTCTTTTCTTACGTAATCAGCCAATATCTTACTACGACTATTCATTTTGTTAATTTTATCCTGAAAGCGCATCCGTTTTGCTGTTCCAACATCAGTATTATCAAAATCAGGATCATCAGCTTTTAAATGTGCCCACAAAGATTGCTTGTTCTCGTTTTCGTCATATGCCCTTTCGCAACACTCCATCATAATCTGGTCCACAATAAGACCTAAAGAAACTCTGGATTTTAACAGCACTTTGTATTTATCTGGAAAAAATACATCCATATACTCTATTATTACAGAATAAATTCTGTCCATTTTAGGCGTCATATTTTCATTTCCTCTACATAAATCCTATGAACCACTCAAAAACATATTATAAAAAGAGACAAGGCAAAACTACACCTTGTCTCAAGCTTTATTCATTCAGTCGGAATAGGTGGCATTCCATCTCCATTTATCTTTGGAATTGGCGGTGGAACTTGCCCCAATATACTAGCAAGGTCTCCTACATCACCTGCTTTTTGCCACTCAGCCATACCACTTGTCCATACAAGAGATTCTCTAACAAGTTCTCCAGAAGAAACCATCTTCGACAAAGTAGCAATATCAAAAGGTCCTGTGGGCTGACCATTTACAGCAACATTATAAAGTGCACCTGTAATCGGTGGCGGAGTTGTCGGTTGTTGAGGTTGCTGTTGACCGGCTCCGCCCATCATATTGCTCACCTTTCCGGCAATATTCTGTCCAATTGCTCCGCCAACTGCCATTCCAGCCATCATCGCGGCCGGATTAAATCCACCTCCGCCTAGGTTTCCCGCACCTCCAGAACCCATTTTTCCGAGACCCTCAGCACCAGCTACTCCAACATGCTCTTGGGCTTCTGTCTGATAAGCAGCAAAATTAGCAGACTGAGTTTGTTTATGTCTTGCGTAAGCGCCTTCCTTAATATCAACAAACGCTTTTCCAGCCCTTTCAAGGATGCCAAGTTTTTGGCTGTCTCGCATTTCTTTAATTCCAATCTCTGAAGTAGCCTGTATTTGAGCCGTGGTTATGTCTTGTGTTACAGCCTTAAGTTGCTGATATCCCTCGCTTTCTTTATCTACATCTATAGCTGATATATCAACACTGGAAACTGTAACGCCAAATTCTTCTTGAAGTCGGTTCTTTATCTTGGCCTCTACTATTTCATTTATCTGTTCTATTTTACGCTCTAACTGGACAACAGGTATGCCATTTTCCTCAGGAACATTAGATACAACTCCCTTAACGTATCGAATCACCGCATCCTTTATCTGATTTTGAAAATCCTCAACCGAAAAGGTTTCAAGTCTGTGAAGTGACACAAATTCCCTGTAGTCTGTAATTTTAAAACTGATAGTTCCTCTAACTGCTGTAGGAACTCCATAATCCAGGAACCTTGGGTCATATACATCAAAATAAGGTACAGCAAATTTAATCTGAATTATCTGAGCAAGATTAATAAAGTATATTTCAGCTTGAAAAGGGGTACCGCCTTGATATGCCAAGCCTACTATACTTGCCAATACCGGAAAATTGTTAGTTGCAATCACTTCATCAAAAGGCCCTTCAATATATTCTTGAAGTGTGCCATCATTTTGAGAATAAACAAACACAGCCACAGAGCCTTCTCTTACACGTAGTGAAGATCCCCACCGTATAGCATTTTCTCTAGTGTTGTTACCAGATTCTGAACCTGTCGGATGCCATTTCCAAATGAGATATGAAGGCTCATCACAACGAATCTGATCCATAAAGCCTCCATTTTTCCCACTAAAAAGTCCCATTTTAGCCCTCCTTATCATTTCCAATATCTAACAATAATTGGCGTATCAGGTGGCAACCATGCTCCTGAAGTATAATCTGTAGAACCGTTTACTGTTATTTCCTCAACTTCTCCCTTCGTTTCAATCATCTTATCTAACCAACCAGTTAGTAAATCAGTTTGCACAGGTTCCTGTGTAACGTTTGTAAAACCTGCTGCAGTTAGAATCGATACTACATCACTGACCTGTTTGCCAGTTAATGTTTGCGCTGGAAATTGCACTTTTCCAGCATTAGCTTCACTTAAACCTTCCTTCTTTGCCTGAAGATTTTGAATCCTGTTTATTAAACTTGCCCTTGTTTCTGACCAACTATTACTGTAGCTATCCGACATAGCATAAGCAGTAGTTAAAGCAGCGTCATAATTCTCTTCAGCTATATAGGCTTCAATTTGCTTTACTTGTTTTTCAAGTTTCTTTTCGCCACCGCCCAAGAGTAAGGGGAATCCGACTCCCATTAACACCATGAGTAAAATGAAGGGAGCCATAATTTTTATAAAATCGTTTCCGAAAATGCCACCAATTACTTTTTTCCCAACCGACATGGTTTTAGCATTTGAAAGCTCTTTCTTCTTATCAGAATAAAGCTTATTGATTTTCTCAAGATATGGATCATCAGTCAGCAAAATATTTGCCTTTTGCTGCGCTTGCTCAAATTTAGCCATCCATGCTTCGCTGACCTCTTGTTGAGAAACACCGCCTGAAACAACAGTAGCACCTCTTGTATATGAACCGGCATCAATATTTGATGAAGCAAGTATAGCAAACTCGAGAATATCCTCTCTTGTATTAGGTATAACAAAAGTCCGGATTAGATCTATTTTTTTTGAGTTATTAGTTGCACTTGCATAGCTCTTGCTAAATTCTTGAACGGAATTTGCACTTGCAGCCCCTCTCAATTCATATCCGCACTCAGGACAACTCTTAACAAATGATGATAATGTTGCTCCACAATTTGGGCATTTGTGAATTTCACCCTCGTAAACAGTTTCTCTTTTAGTAATGCGAGACGATGCTTTGGTTTCAGCAGAATCTGATGATATATTAGGAGCAGAACTACTGGACATCTTTTTTCCACACTTGCCGCAAAATTTTGCTCCATCTTCCACATAATTACCGCAGTTAGTGCAATATGCCATAATTATTTTCCTCCTGAATCAAAGAATTTCTTTCTTTTTTGCTTCAAATTCTTCTTGGGATATAACTCCAGCATCAACTAAAGATTTTAGTTTTTGGAGCAACTCGATCTGCTGATCAACTGCAAGAGTTCCTTTGGGTGGAACATCAACTGATATATTGGTAGTATCTGCAGATTTTTCAGTCGTAGTAGAGGCCACCAATTCGGTTCCACACTCTGTGCAAAATCTCAAGCTTGGATCTAGCTTTTTTCCGCAATTAGGACATATTATTTCTTGTGGAGTAACTTCAGCTGGCTTTTTTAATCCAATCGCAGCGCCACATGAAGGACAAAACTTTGCCCCTGCTGTTATAGGATTTCCACAGGCAGAACACTTTAATCCCGTATTTATTCCGTTTGCTGCAGAGGTATTACCATTATTATTTACACCTACTGTATTTTTCTTTTTGAGTTTAAAACCAAACTGTTCAGCTATTTCTCTTCCAACATCCTTGAACTCTTCGCCAACTTCCTTGAATGCGCCCAATACAGTATCATCATCTGCCCCATTCTCTGAGCCGCCCTGAACAGTTTCTATTCCAAATAGTTTATTGATTTCATATATCCACGTAGATATGGTTTTTTTGTTTTTTGTTTGAAAACTAAACTGGTCTTCTCCGTCTACCATATACACATCTAAAGTAGCCGTGCCATTAGAGTACTTTCCTTGACGTACTTGTGGCATACCATTGAACACTTTTATTTGATCGAGCGGATAATGATATATTTTTTTTGTACCACCAAACATTCCCTTACTTATACAGATAATTTTCTTATTAGTTAACACAAGCTCATCTGTATACATTGCCATGACACCGCCATGGGCAACACTTGTTTCCTTTAATATAACTATCTCGTCGTAGTCCAAGCCCAAATTATCTGCCATTATTATGTCTCCTTTGCGATACATTTTTTCATGCTTTGTTTAAGCCACGCAGATTTACTTTTTTACAATATCAGGTCTTTGTCTATGCAAACCAGTTTTATAGTATATATGTTTTAATATGTCTGATAGAGTTCATTTTTTCTAATAATCTGATTATTATTATACCGCTAATCGTAAATCCAAGCCACATAATAATAGCCACAAAACCCATGAAAACGCGCAAAAGAGCCATAATCGCAATTCCAAAAACATTAATTTTTTATAAACTACAATTTTGTATATTAAACCAATTAGTTTGTTCCAGAATCTCCCATATTACCAACCACAGTCAGCATTTTTTGTGTACATCTTGTTGTAACCTCAATGTAGTAATTTGCATCAGCCGTGGACATTGATTTCGAATCGTAAGAGTTAACCTTTTCCGCAAAATCAGAATACTCTTGCATTATGCTTGCATAATCCGCTAACAATGATAAGTCGGTTGGGTTCTCAGAATATTTCTGCATGAACTCACAGTACTTATCTACGAAATCCTCATATTCATCCAAGAATGCCACAAGATCTGGATTCACACCTGCTGGAACTTCTTTTCTATCGAAATCCGATTGAGATACGTTTGTTTCATTCTCGCTGTAGACACTTTTAGCTGCATCCATCTCTTTTTCCAACGCATCGTAAGCAATAACATAAGTCAAAAAGTTTACAACAGAAAGAACAATGGCCACAATAGCAAATCCATACAGTTTGGAATGTTTCGACAGACAGATTATTCCGAGCACAAGTGCCGCAATTCCCAATGCTACTGACGGCCATGTAACATGTAAAACTATACATGCTATTCCCAGCACCATTGCAATGATTCCCCAAATTAGATGCATCCTCTTTTCAGGTGTAACATCAGTACTCACTGTCTGCGCATTATATGCCGGAACTGGTGCCGCATTGGCATCCATGGCATTATCCGTTTGAATCGCATCCTGCTGTGGAGCCGGGATTCCACATGCTGTGCAAAAATTACTCCCAGAAGGGATCTCCTTACCACAATTTGAACAGAAAGCCATACCTCAGCCCTCCTTTAACTTCTTAACCTTCTTATTAGCAATTATGAATCCTATGCCACAGAGAATAGCTGTAACTGCACCAACTATACATGCTACACCTATATCTCCGAACATCATCATTCCCATAACAATACCTATTGCGCCCCATATTATCAGTATTATTCCAATAGCAAACATCCTGCTCTCCTTCCTGTTATATCAAGTAGATTACCAATCATTACCCTGAATATATACTTCTACTCTGCTTACCTTTTTCGGATCATAATCTCTTGATAGAATATCTCCAGAGATTTCAAAAGCCTTGGTTTGTCCTGCATCAAATGATTCTATTCCATAGCAAAAGCCCATAACATTGCCATCACTGTCAAAGAACACCGCTCCAGGTTCTGCCAATGAATGATCTTTATCAGTATTATTTGTTCCACGACCTATAACTTTGATATCCATTACAGATCCAACGCTAAAACTCGGATCGCTCACTTCTATCTCGTAGAAATTCTCTGCTTCCCTGGTCTTACCATCTGGCTTAAAGGTAAATCCGTTGGATAGATCTACATCATCAATGCTGTGGTAGTAGGAATAAATATATCCCGTCTGTCCTGGTTTAATTGCCTCGGGGATACAGTTAAGATAATCATCTACCGACAACAGTTTCCCATCATCGTCAACATATTCAAAACGCATATCCGAAAAAGTTATGTTTATGCTGCTGTTATTCTTAATTGCCATATAAGCACTGACATATTTACCGCCATAGCCACTATCAAATACTTCCATTCCAGCGTCAACAGCCTCTATTTTATCCAGTTCCTCTTCAACATTTACTTTTGATGACTCATCCTTTGTTGCCTGCGCAACATTAGTGTTTGTCTCTCCCGCTGCTGAACTATCATCTGTCTTCGTATTCTCTTCAACAGAACCCTTATCGGTATTTGCAGAAGCGCTTGTTATAGTACTATCGCCTATGGTTCCGTTATCAATCTTTTCATATTTTATAAACCATGAACCTAATGAACTTGTTATTTCTGTTACCTTCACATCAGCAGTTGACCCTTCCTTTATATCTGGGTTTCTCGATGAGATGAAATTCAGGTGTTCGCCAGCCCATATGTTATACCCCATGGCAGAGTCAGGATGAAGCTCACTTGCATAAAACCGAACTGTCTTTCCCTCCAGGTTTTCTCCCGCATTAAGAGCTGCCTCAAATGATTCTGCATCACCATAATCAAGCACAACTGATGACTTGCCACAACCAGCAATTACAAGTACAACAAACAACAAACTACAGATAACGCCTTTTATCCTTCTATTCATAGATTTTCACCCCTCTCTGAAAAATGTGAAAGCCATGCGTAATGTATTGTTAATCCTGCATACCGCTTGATCTAAGTGGTTTCATCTTATTAGCCAAAAGCATTTCGTTTATATCAATTATGCTTCCCGGATGTTCGTTAAAGAATGTCATAAGCAATGCATCTCTTGGATCCCGGGCATAAAGCGTATCCATGTGATAAATCTTCAATGCCTGTTGTGTTTCCTTCAGAGTAAATTCAGCAGCATAACATATTCGCAAGATAATATCTCTCTGCTTCGTTACCTTTTCCTCAGAAAGCAATTTGTATCCATATCCTTGTGATATATCTGCTTTGAGGAGGATGTCCTGCTTCTGGAGTCCTTTTTCACGAAACTTCTCATTCATATATTTCATGAAGTCTCGATTACCATCCAGAAGATCCTCTTCATTCTTCTCAACAAACTCTCCGATATTCTCCGGATGAGTATGCTCTAATATTTCTTCCAATTCCTTAGTATTCTTTTTGTACATTGATATCCCCTTTACTGTGCTATACTTTTAATAACAAGCGAGGTATTAGTATGTTTGATAGTTCACTACCCATTTCCTTCTACAAGGAAATAGCTCCACTCAGCGAAGAGCATCAAATTTATATCGTTCAGCATATTGAAACCAAGAAGGTTTATCTAAAGAAGACCTTGAAGGTATACAATCTTGCTGTGTATGAACAACTCTTCAAACATCCTGTCAAGAATATTCCTCGCATTTATGCTATGTATGAGCATGATAATCTTCTTACCATTATTGAAGAATATATCTCCGGTGATACACTGCAGGAAGTAATCGATCTCTGCGGTTCTGTCTCAGAATCCGATGCAATATCTTACTCTATAAAACTCTGCGATATTCTTATTGCATTACATTCCCAAACTCCTGTACTAATCCATCGTGACATCAAACCTTCAAATGTTATTCTTACTGAGGATGAGCGTATTATACTGATTGATTTAAATGCCGCCCGTCAATGCATCAGTGAAAAAGAACGGGACACAAGACTAATCGGCACTGAGGGCTATGCTGCTCCGGAGCAATTTGGTTTTGGCAATTCATCATGCCAGACTGATATTTATGCAGTGGGGAATCTTATTAAGGCACTACTAGGTCTTGATAACAATTCCATGAAAGTATCACCAAAACTATCATCAGTAATAAACAAGTGCTTGGAAATGAATCCAAAAGACAGATATCATTCAGCCCTGCTACTGAAGGCTGCTTTAGAGAAAATATAACGTATTCCCTCCTCACAGGTACATTATAGCAACTACAGAAATATTTACTCCCACCGTAGCAGTGGGAAAATTATAAAAATTTGGAGAACTTTTTATGAAGCTTATCAATTGTCCTGTATGCGGAACCAGATGCTCAGCTGATACTGAAAGGTGCCTTGAATGCGGGTTTGAGATAAAAGAATACTTTTCTGAAAAGAAGCAGATTCAGCCAAAGAAACGTAATCTGGCTGTTATTATTGTGGGAGTTGCATTGCTTACTATAGTTGCTGTATTAGCGATCAGTTTTTCAGCTCAAAAAAAGATCAATAGCCTCAAACATAGCGAAAATACAGAATCATTAGAGGAACTGTTTCCCTCATCAAAATCTACAGAAAAAAACGCTTCCACCATTACTACTGATAGCTCCGGCATTGATGTCAGTGGTGTTTACAGTGGAGATGACCATGAAATACTCGTACTCAATTCTGATGGCCTCGCTTACTATTACTGTGTTTCCATAGAATTCACTGAATTACAATGTCCTTGGTATTTAAAGGGCGGAAATGTTTATATAGATTTTTCAAGGCTTCATTGTACAGTCGAAGCTAAAGCCGATGAAAAGGAACTTCTTTTCAAATCAGACAGCGCAAATTGGAATACTGAACTCTTTACGAGACTTGATGTATCACCAGAGCAATACCTTACAAAAAAGCTTTCAACCTATGACAAAAACGCCACACTGAACTATGATGGCACACTAACATATGAGCTTGACGGTATAACTTACGTCCTTCCCAAAAGTTTTATAGATATGGAAGATGATTTCGATACCATGGAAGACACTTCCGCTTTTATAGATCAGGATGTTCAGCGTAGTTATCTTTCTTCCGTACTCTTTCAAAAAATGCCTGGAAAGGCCTTAGATGCGGCATCTTCAAAAGAAGTCGTATCTACTTTTGTCTCCAGTTTCTACAAAGACATATCTGTATCTGATTGCACCGCAACAGAGGTTGCCGGAAATCCAGGATATATATGTGAAATAGGTGGCTATCTAAACAAAGGTTTTAGCAGTTTAGAAAATTACGAAATTACAGGTTTTGTTGTTGTCTTCTACAATGAGAAAACGTCTAACAATAACTTCATAATGATGGTGCAGAGTTCTAATAGAGACATTGATAATACAGATGTTTTCGGTGAGATTCTAAAGTCAGCACATTGACCCCATAGATGTAAACAGCGATGAGCTCCAAGCCCACCGCTGCATTTATCAATTACAATGATTTAGCTAATTCCCTTATCTCATTCATCTTAGCTTCAGATTTATTCTCATCACCATTTGCGGTAATAACACCTGCTGCCTCGATACCTGCATATCCCATATATGCCTTATACTGAGCAATCGCAGCGTCATATACTCCGGGTGATCCTGAGCTGAGTAGAAGAACAGCCTTCTTAGCAGCTGGCTTACCAATGCAATAAACTCTCTGGATGGCTGCCTCCATCTGAGCTGTCATCGTGAAATAATAGATTGGAGAAGCAAAAACAATAATATCTGCCTCTTTATAAGCAGGCATAATCTTTTCAAGATCATCCTTCTGCACACATGTACCTTCGCCCTTTGTGTGGCAATACTCACAGCCAAGGCATCCGGAAATCTTCATTCTACCAACCTGATATTCTTCTACTTCATGCCCTGCTGCTTCAGCGCCTTCGCGAAATGCCTGAACCATTGCCGATGTGTTCTCTTTTCGCGGACTTCCGTTAAAAATTGCTACCTTCATCTCCTACCTCCTTATTGTGTGTTATCTAATTGACCTTGTATATCTGCACCTGGGATATCCGCTGCATCCCATGAATCTTCCATTTCTTCCGTTACGCTCAATCAACCTGCTGCCGCATTCAGGACATATATTAGGATCATACCTTTGTTTTGCTCTTTGCGGAATCGTTATCTCTACCGCAGCTGCCGGATTGTTCCTTGAACATTCTACACAGGTACCAAGATTGATATGATTAGGCCCACCATACGAAGAAAACTCTTTGACCGGAGCAATCTTTCCGCAGAATTCACATTTTATCCATCTAACACCATTCTCATCCTTAATCTGTGTTTCCTGTTGTTCGAATCCTGCTGCCATGTTTCGGGCAAATTCTTCTGCAGCCTTACGTTTTTCAGCTTCGGCAGCCTCTCTCAGCCGCTTCTGTTCTTCCTGATACTCTCGCTGCTTACGTTCATACTCTTCTTTAAGGCGCTGCTGCTCTTCCTGCTTTCTTTTACGTTCTGCTTCAGCTTCTTCCTGCCTTCTTTTACGTTCTGCTTCAGCTTCTTCCTGCCTTCTTTTACGTTCTGCTTCAGCCTCTTCCTGCTGTCTTACCCTTCGGTCATGCTCCCGGTCCTGCTTTTTGCGGAATTCAAACCAGGCTCTGTCGTACATAGAATCAAGAAGCTCACCATGCAATATGAGATTGTTATCTTCATCAAAATCATATTCACTGAGCATACCATCAGTAACCGGTACCTCACACCACAGTCCATCTATATCCTGATCATACAGCACAGCTTCAAGTCTGGCTTTTTCATAATCGACACCATCAATAGATAATAGAAGGCAGAAGCCCTGTCTGCTCTGTATCTTCATCAGCCATTCTGGGAATTGACCTTCTGCTCCTCCATTCATGATGTCTGTTATATAAATCAGCTTTATATCCTGACTGTTCATATCCAGAACATCTAGCTTCTCATCAGTGATATTTGCTCTATCCCGGAAATAGCTGACTGCTATCTTCTTTTTCATCGACAGAAATGAAAACTCATATTTCCTGTCTATATCATCTATCGCATTAATAGGCACACGAGTATCAACATCACCAGTTGCAAGCTTATCGTCAAGCCAGCATTTCAAAACAATCTTTGATTCAATGGACGTTTTGCCCTCTGTGACAGCTGTACATTCAAGTTCCGTATCAGAATCCTTTATTCTGAAATGCTGCTCCCGTAGGTTTTTATCACCCGCAACAAGAATAAGATTAGCACCACAACCACAAGGACAGAACAGTTCATTATGCCTGCTCTTTTCTCTTAGCCAGTTTAGCTTATCAGGAATATTTATCTGTTTGCCATTTATCACGGTAAAAATAGACTCAATTCCTATCGTTTTCCCATCACAAATCGCTTCTGTTCTCTGTGCCATAAATTACCCCTAATTTTGTCACCTCTCCATCATCAAGCCTTAATATAATCTGGCGATTTATAGCACTATCCAGCTCTATAATTCGCCAAAATACTTTATCACAATGTATTTTTGGCTATTTATGAATGGTTTTTGCATCTTGCAACAAACATCCCAAACTCACCATTCTTCCAGCACATATCAGAACTCCTCTTTTGCTGATGTTTATTGCAGTATCTTCTTACTGAAAAGATCAAGCTTAAGGTCATTCTCTTCAGACGGCTTTTCTTTCGGGTCTATGAAAATAGCTGTCTCATAGAAATCTTCAATCTCAAGCAGAGCCTTCAGTTTTGAAAATGCCTTTTCTGCACCTGCGCCACTCTGGCAGGCAAAGGCTGATATCCTCTTTCCTTTTAGTGCTTCAAAGTTATCCGACACAAATGTTCTTATCGGAGGTGTGATGTTTCCAGCCCACACAGGAAAACCGATAATAACCTCATCTACATCGGCATCAAAAGTATATGGTTCCAGCTCCGGCTTCTCAGCCATGACAGCAGCTTTTCCTCCCCAGAAAAACTTGGCAAAGCCTTTGTCCGCAAAAGCTTTCATAGGAACCAGCTTAAGTTTTTCTGCTCCGATCTTATCAGCCAGCTTGTTTGCAATATATTCAGTATTTCCCTCAAGGGAAAAATATACTATCAGTCTTTTCATGCGCTACCTCCAATCCACTTATACAAACGGCCTTTCGTGAACTGTCTCAATCAATCCAGCCTTATACAGCGCATTCTCAACTTCAGCTGCGCCTCTATATGCTATGCCGGAAACCTTCCATTCCCAGCGTTCCTGCCTTGCAAGAAGAACAAGCAGTCCCACATTGGTAATGCCCATCTTGTTCAGACATCTGACATTTACCGCTGAAATGCCCTTTATGCTTCCTATCTCATCCCATACAAGCTTTGCCTGTTCATATTTTCCGCGGGACTCATATTCTACCTGAAGTGCCACAACTGCTTTCTTATTATTCTGGACTGTAGCCTCATAGCCGTCCCTGATCCATGGAAAAATAAGCTCTCTCTTTAGCCTGCCTGTGGCAACCTTGCCAAGCTGTCCGCCTCTGCCATCAGAAACACCGAACTTCTCAGCCATCTCTCTATAGGTGAGACCGTCCTGGTATCTGTACTTAAGTGCCTCCTGATCTCTGTCCTTAAGCATGGTGATGCTATATTCCAATCCCATAATCTGATCTGACGTAGGTTCTTCATCAAAACCAAGTGCCTTGAAAAGATTCTGCGGATATTGCACTTCCTTTTTCTTTTTAGACTTGACCTCTGCAGCAACTACACCACCTATCAGCTTTCTGATAGCATCAGCTCCGGCAATTGGATAAAGATCCATGATATGCTGAGCGATAGCTTTACCAGAATCAGTAGGATTCTCGCTGTATCTTGATGTCACATGTTCATAACCCCATATAGACTCAGGCATAGAATAAACAGCTATTGGCCAGCCATAAAACTCGCCTTTCTTGTTTTTCCTCTGACGGAAATCCCTGACCGTAAGATAAGTCTTCATCTGAAGCTCAGTTAAAGTGCCTTCAAAGCCCTTTTCTCCACCTTTCCCAAAGCCAGCCTTTGTCTTTATCTCATTGGAATATATCCCATCCTCAGCCTCAAAGAGATCCATGATCTTCTTCTGTCTTCTTGAAGCCTTCTCATCATCCCAGAGAGCATCAAAATCATATCCATCACGCCTGTAGTTAGCAAAGTATGGCAGCCATTCTTTTGATATAAAACCGGCTTTCCTCTCAAAGAACTTGCCATATGCCACCTCACCGCTCCTAGCGATCAGCTCACGCCATTCCCATGGATCCACTTCCGGATCTCCACACCACCAATACCCGGGAACAGTTCTTTCTTCCAGCGAAAATCCCGGAATATCATTCTTGAAAAGTGGCAAAAAACCTATCTCGTTTATGTAATTTATCACATCCTGTACTGTATGCAGACATTTGGGATCATCCCACTCAACCCCATACATAATCCAGGTTCCATTTTCATTCCCCATCCATATCCTCGCTCAGCAGCTGGTTGTCATTTTTAGTCATTCGGTTTCTTCTGATAACCATAGAAATCATTAATATAGGAACCGTAAAAAAGCTGATGAGCCCCAAAACAGTTCCGTACTTAACTTTCGAATCAAATAGTTCCAGGAAATGAGCCACGAATTCAGCCAGAAGGCACAGAATAACAGCTACGATCAACAGAATTGTATAGCCCACTCTCCATCCTTTTGTATATTCTTCTGTATTTTTTGATAGTACAGAAGAATGCCATTTCCACAGCAGCAAACAAGCCGCGATATCAATTGCAATCCCTAATACAAAGAATACCGGATTCACCTCTACTACACGTGATGACCATGGCAGGATAAATATCCATGTGATCTCAGTATCAACAGTCTTTACGTCAAAATATTCAATGAATATAGTACCAAAAGAAACAGCTATGATAGCAAGATAATATAAAACACTGAGGCCAAAAATAGCTTTTAAACTGTACTTATTGCTATCTTGCAATTCCTTTAGCCTCCCTTCGATTCAGTACAAGCATTACAAGCCTGCACACTACGCCCAAAATAAGGATCTTAAATCCATTCCTGATCAGCGCATCACCTATTCCCATGTTAATCGCATATTGTATCCGAAGCTCCTCGGTAGGATCCTGATATGGAATCCCAGCCTTTATCATCCAGTAATACAGTCCTATGACCAAAACCATAACTCCGGCAATAATCATGCCATTTAATATATTCTTTATCGCACTCCCCAATCTGCTCATACTGTAATCTCTATCTGATTCTCCTTCTGAACGTTCTGAACTTTAAACTCTTTAGTTCGTTGTTCATCACTTTTTTACAATTTATTAACAGCTCATTTAGGTTGGGTTAATGTTCGGTCGGTATTATAAGTACATCAAGAGGAACACAAAACCTCCTGATACCCCACAAACAAAAAATTCTTTTTCATAACACCTCTCCAGTTCAGAACTGGAGAGTCCTCCCTAAAACAACGCCGTGGCTTCACACTGTCACGGCTTAATATATGCTTATTCTTTCTACATCCATGTATCTTTTGTTACCATGAAATTCCCTTAATTTACGCCGAGATACTTCATCACTGTTTCAAGGCCTTCAGTCGGAACGCAAAAAGTTCCATCCCTGTGTTCACAGCCTTTTACGACATCCTCCACATCAAACCATCTGACTTCTTCAACCTCTTCAGTCTGAAGTACAAGATTAGTTTCATCCACGGGTTTTTCATAAACATAAACAAACGCAACTTCATTGTCCCTGAACATTTTGCCGTGAAACTCCATGGCATAGTTGATATGAAATTTTCCTGCATAGGTAAGGTCTCCCTCGTTAGCCTTTATGCCAAGTTCCTCAAAAAGTTCTCTCTGAGCTGACTCAAGCGGCTCATCTCCAGCCTGGATATGCCCTGCAGATGAGGTATCATACATAGAGGGAAAAGACTCTTTCTCGGCACTTCGCTTCTGTAGCAGTACCTGATAGGATTGACCGCCCTTTCTCACAATCCAGATATGGGCTGTCCTGTGCATGATACCCTTTTCATGGGCTTCAGATCTTGCGACTGTCTTTCCGGTCACAAAGCCATTTTCATCAGTTATATCAAAAATTTCTTCTGATCCCACTTTTTATTTCCTCACTTGCTTATAGTCTTTTTGTATGCAGAACGACCAACGAAAAATCCTGCCAATCCAAACAATGATGATATTGCCAGCAATATTGCTGTTACAATCCATTCCCTTTTAGTATCATTTTTCATATTCATCAGCCTCTGTTTCATATCAAGTAACCCATTTTTAAAACAGGAAGAAATCATCATCATCGTCATTAAATCTGCGGCACTCTTCCTGCCAGTCTGCCATCTCTTCCTTGAAAAGAGTACACAGTTCCTTATATTTTTCTATGCTTATCTCACCGTGATCTGCCATACACTTGTAAAACTTCTTTATGCTGGCTCCGGTAGTCTTAAGATTATTAGGTGTGGACCACATACACTTGTGGATGTAATAGTATCCAAAAAAATCCCGAAGATTAAAGGACTCTGCTCCAGCTTTCATGTCCGTGCATTCCTCATCTGTAAATGGCAGATAATCCGTCAGATAAAAATCAACGTTATCCATATGATTCTGTATGGTCTTAGCAGAAATCCCTGAAGCCTTCAGGTCTTTTAAAAACATGTCCAGATACTTTTTGTTCTCTTTTCTGGCTTCAATGGCTTCATCAGGTTCTTCATCATAATCATCGTCATCTTCCCAGTCGTCATAATCCGGGTACTGTTCTACACTACCCTTTTCTTCTGTCACGTGAGCAATCACACGTGTCTTTTCATCATGGATATCCTGCACCTGAATCTCAAATACCCAGTCATCTCCAAAATCGTAATGCAGGATAAACTTCTGTCCTTTTTGAAGTCCCAGCTTATCAAGCTTTGTATCAGTCGATGGCTGTCCTTTATATTCCGGATCACAGGAATAATTGTCATCCGAGTATAGTTTCCCAGTCATACTAAATTCATACATATGCTCATGGATAAAATCAAAAGCTGCAAGGATCACCTCACATAATCTGTCCAGGGTATCATTCCCCGATATCTCTATCACCCTGTATGTTTTTCTTGCCTGTCCCTGCGGATAGACCTTCAAAGTATATTGTTTCATTTTGTTATCAACTCCCCTTACTCTATTTTTAAAATCCCATTCTCCACACTGAGTTATTCCCATCTATGCCAAAGAGAATATACGCAGTAAGCTCATCGCCATCAAATTTGTCTTCCAAAAAGTATTCTGGAAGGATATTCAATACCTTTTCATCGATTCCACTTTTCATTGTTCCAGGACAATACAAATAGTATCTCGATCCTCCATTATCAAATCCCGGAACTTCTATAAAGTTTATGGTTGAGACAGAGCCCTTGGTGTATTCATGTGTTTCACTTGTTCCAGCTTCGTAGGCCAATGCATACTCGGATAACTGCAGCTCATATATCGTGTCTGCTGGCTTTCCCACAACCGTAAACTTTCCTGTAAACTCATTTCTATTAGTAATACTGCTGCCATCAGCATCATTATATTGCCAGTCACTGAAGCTTCCACTTATGCTTCCATCCGCGGCTATATTCAGTGTTGTCTGTTTGCCATCTTCAGATGTAAGCCAGAAACTGATAGGGAAATACTCCCTCTTTTCAAGGAAATTATCAGCATTGTATGTTGCGATATAAGGTTCAAACGTGTAATCAAGAGTCTGCCACTCTATGTTTTTCCCGTTCTTTATATCCTCTGTAAGACCTTCCGCAGCTTCTTTGTCCGCTATCATCTGGTCTATCTCTTTCAGAGTATTAATCTGAAGTCCTTCCTGATCAAAGAACTGCTTTAGAGGATGTGTGTCTGCATAGATAGAATCGTCATCTACAAGCTTGGCATAAAAATATCCGCGGAATCCATTCCCCCACTCATCTTCTGAATCTTCATCAGCAAGCTTTGCATAAGTATAGTAATATTCGGAGTCATCATCAGGGTCATTATTAAAATCAAACTGCAAAAAGCAGTATTCGCCATCAAGCAGTGTACCCTCCGGTACCATGTGAGATTCACCATTAAACCACAGATCTCCGCCATAGCCACCAGGCACTATACCGGCTGTGGATGAATCAGAATAGATAAAATGCCATTTACCATCAGCATCTATGAAACTCTTATCGTATCCGTGATAAGCAGCCCCGCCTGAGCCATCACCAAAGATATAGCCATATTCATTCATGAAGATCGAGCTTCTTGACCATGCCACATCGGAATAGATTGTCTGGAGCGTACCATCAATATCTTTTATAACAAGATGCTGCTCCCATCCTTCCATGCTCATGGGTGTATAGATGATAAGAGCCAGCTCCTTATTTCCATCATTGCCACAGTCTATATAAGAGTATTCTATTCTGTCGAGCCATATCTTAGAATCGGGATTGTCAGCAATATATGCTGCAATGATTGTATTTACAAGTTCTTCAAGGGTTAAGTCCTGATCCTTGACGCTCTCGAAATTAAAATAATAACCAAAATCGCTCTCTGTTTTTATACGGACAGTAGTCTCATTGTGCAGAAAGCTCTCATAAAGAGCTTCTGAAGATACTTTTTCAGTTTCTTCCTTCTCTATCTCGCCAGTCTCTATATCTCCAGTCCAATCGATAATGCCGCCAAACTCATAGACATTGGAATAACCCATGTCTGCCAGCTTCTGAGCTGCCTCTTTACTCCTTCTCCCTGAACGGCAATACACAAGGATTATTTGGTCAGGATCAGGAAGCTCAGCAGGCGGTTCAGTTTCAATACTCTCGTTAGGAATCAGGATTGCTCCAGGTACGTGTCCTTCATCATACTCATCCTGCCTTCTGACATCCACTATCACATGTCCGTCATCCTGTGCCATCATCTGTTTAGCTTCTTCCTGAGTTATCTGCGTATACTGCTGGATGTTAAACATTCCGTCACCATCCATGACCTGCCCTTCGCCCCGATTACATCCTGAAAAAAGGAGCGCAACCATTACTACGAGAAACGTAATCAGCTTTTTCATAGATACTTCCTGCCCTTTTGACATAACTACAGTTTCAGCTTTGTCTTATTCCATTACAAAAATGCTTCCTATTTTCATACTTTTGAAATCAGACTATTCTTCACACATATTCTTAAATCAAGCGTTTTCTCCATAGTGTGTACAGATTTACGCTTACCGTTACCAATAACAAATTTTACTGTAACCATGTTATTTTTCTTAGAAACTATCTCGCCTATACCAAATTTGGTATGACTTATTTTGTCTCCAACCTTGAATCCTATGACAGCCGACTTAAGTTTTCCAGGCTTGTCCGCCTTTGTTGATTTTGAATTCTTCACCCGAAGCAACTGTGCTTTTTTCTCATCAATATGAGTTGCATTCTCATCAAGTTCAAAAAACTTACATCCACGCCATGAATTATATCCATCCTCTGGAAGATATAATGGACGTTTACTACATGATTTATCATCGGACATATAGTACTTACAGTCTTTACATGAAATCTTTCTTTTAAGACCATCTATATGCTCAATTGTAAATGAATTCTCATATCCCCATGCCATATTATTCATCCCCATTAAACAAATTATATAATTACAGTTAGTCACTATTTGAAAATCCTCTATACTCAAATAGGGTAAACATTTATTATTCCTTCACAGACTTTCAATAATAGTGTTTATCCATCTCCACTTTTTTTACCGAAAACATCAGATCATTTCTGTATATTCGCATTCAGGAAATGCTGAGCATCCAAAGAATTGTCCAAATTTCCCTGTTCGTAGTACCATTTGCTCACCGCACCTTTTACAAATTCTTGTTTTTGTTAGCATTTTCTTGGTGACTTTTCTCTTCATTTCAGGATTATGTGAGATAATTTCCTTCTCTTTCTTAACATATTTCACCGGTTTATTATTTGTAAACTTTTGTTCATTAAAATGTAATTTTGTATGACAATCATCATGCAATATAACAAGATTTTGCATACATTCCTCAAAGTCCTCTCCATTATGCCATTTGCAATACTCGCAGTTGGGAACAGGAATTGTTCTATTAGGCTTTTTATATGTTGGTTTACTCTCACGGATCAACGATTTCTTTGATGAATGTAAAACGCAAAGATTCAAATAACTACGATGATGAACAATATTGTAATAATCATTTTCATATAAAGCGCGTCCACAATATAAACATTTTCCTTCTTGTCTTCTAGATAGATAGTTCTTCACAAATGAACTCGCCTGCATTAAACATGCAAAAATCACCCACCGTTCATAGTTCTCTGTATTCTTAAAAGCATTTCCATATACATACTTGGGATACTTAGGAACAAATTCATACTCTCCGCCATCTTTGAAGATTGTACTACTTTCCATACTATTAACACCTTAATGGTTCTCTTCTCTGTGCCAAAACTATTTACAACACATATGAAATCAAGTCTTTTACTATTTTATTGAAAATTATATTTATATTCTTATTTCCAAGATATCCAAACGGAATACCCTTTTAGATAATGTGCTCATCGGCACTTAATCTAACGGCTCCAAATACTCAACATCTTTTCCGTGTGCCAAAGCATACTCTATCTCAGACCGAGTGCTGCTGCCGATGTACCCGCCGACATTTATAACATATATTGAGTCCGCCATATCGATCTTACGTTTATGCATGTCATCCAACATTTCCTTGGTCTTAGTCAAGGTTCCTTCGTCCATGTTTTCCCAGACTTCCTGATCACCTGAATGCCCAAACAATCCTACGCTTATCACAATGCATCCCTGCAGAGTCAGCCTCTTCTGAGCTTCCATGAATTCATTCTTAAAGCGCGTACTTCCACATAAAGTTACCACTTTGTATCCGCCAACCATAGGACCTTCTCCTCCGTAAAATCACATAACAATATTATAAACCACACGGACATATTTCTTATATGCAAATTGAGCCGGGATGCCTATCAAAACACTTCCCAGCTCAATCAAAAATCACATTATTCACGCATCCAGTCCAAAACCGCCACTGGAGTTTGTTTACCATCACCAATATCATAGGGCAATATCTTAACCAGATCACCTTCATGAACTCCCATAAGATTATTATAGGGTTCATTTAAAAGCTTTGCTATTATGCCACCATCTTCAGACCTACTCTGCTCAGTAACCCACATCTTTTCAACCTTTTGGTCAGGTGCGATAAACACAGCAATAACATCATTGGGATATGCCGGATGTCTGAACTCATCAAATAAAATATCTTCGCTAACAGCTGTCCTATCTTCTAAATAGCCATAGGATTCTTTGATTTTATCTGCAAAGTCGGCAAATGACGGCATATCCTTTTCATCAAATACTGCCGCATCACATTCCAGGCCACCTTCACGTATGATCAGTGCAGCTGTCATCTCTCTTTTATTCTTGTATTCAATATTTCCATCTTCTGACACAGTAGCCCAACAAACTGCATGGTAACTGAGACCACACTGATTGTCCAAATAGCAATATGTCAAAAGAGCATTATCTTCTTCCTGTCCCTGTAGCGTCTGCTTGAATGCCTTAACTCGGTCATTAGGCAGATTATAAAAGAGTACAAAATGATACGGAAGATCCTTAGTATTATATAATCTGATATCCATAGTCACCCTCAAAAATCATCTCCAAAGCCACCATCGAAATCATCAACATCATATCCGGCATCTTCAAGTGCTTCCCGGCGCTCATCAGCATCCATAAACTCCAGCTCATCCAGAAGCTCTTCTTCCTCATCTACTTCAGTATTTTCGTCTTCGGAAAAAATGGTGCTGTTGATAAATGCTGTCTCGCTGGCATCAATCTTTCCATCATGGTTTAAATCAAAAGGTGTATTTCCAAATAATCTATCAAAAGGTCCTGTCATAGTTCACGTCCTCCTTTCACAAATCCCATCAATAATTGTCGTTCCAGTAATCCTCAGCTGCATCATAAGCTTCATCTTCATCATCGTAGTCATCTTCGTAATCGTAAAACTCTTCATACTTGTCATCAGCAAAATCCTGCGCTGACTTGTAATTGTGAACATCGTAGGAGTCATAGGTCTTCTTGGAAGACTTATAGCTCTTGGAACTACTCTTTTTCGTGGTGGACTTGTTCCCTGAATACGTGGAAGTACTCTTCTTTGTTCCAGAACTTGATGATTTCTTCGTCTTGCTACTTCCGCTTGAATAGGACTGTTTGTGATCCTTACAATATTTGCTTGTCCCATCTACATCCATGTAGCAGCTGCTCACAGCGCATTTATGAGCGCTGCAGTATGAATAGTCATTCATTCTCTTATTCGTGCAGGATGCATGATGACATCTATGTGCAAAACAGTATGAACAGCCCTTATCAGCATCGTGTTTACAGCCGCTCACACTGCATTTGTTTGCTGCTTTTGACTCTATTGTGACCGGATTAGAAAATAAAAAAGAAGCAGCTACTGTAAGTATGATAAAAGTTTTTATTATTCTCTTCATGATGATTACCTCCATTTCCCAGGTAAAAGGCTTCTATCCTGTTTTAACTATAACTCTGGATATTGCCAAGATATATATTCGCTTCTGCAGATAAGGCATCTGTAAATTGCTAAAACTGCGGTTCAATGTTGTCTGCTCCTATCTGATGATTCTATTGTGCCACATTACCTATCCAATAAATCTCCCTGTAATATCGCACATCAGTTTGCCCATTTCCATCAGCCGTGTTTCCTGGCATTCAGTATCATCACTTCCCTAACATAGCCTTCTCTTTTCTCCTGTGGGAGTGCATTGAACTGGTATAAAAAGAGTTTTTCCATTATTTCCCTGCAGCTTTTTGAACCGCAGTTCTTGATCTTACCAATTTCAACTCCACCGGCAATTGCCTCCGCAAGCTGTCCTATGTTGGAATAACCAGCTCTTTTCAGGGAATTGTATGCCCTGACATTCAGGTCAAGTGCCTCGATTGGCGTATCGCTCATTTTCTGGTTAAGGTAAAAATTGAAGTAGAACTTTCCTCCTTTTTTCTCGTGAACCCTGTATCCTGCAAGGGTTTCAATTATCTGTGTTAGTGTCCGACTCTGATCCTGGTTCATATTTGATTCCTCCATAGACATCCTTGATGACATCCTGGACCTGGCGAACATGGAACTCCTTGAGATCGCCTTCACAATCCTTGTCTATCATCTTGGCCAAATACTTAAGATTTTTGGGCGAATCAGATACTGCAACCATATGGATATGATTTTCTTTATGCGTAGTAAAAATCTGACGGACATAGGCTGTACGTGTAGCGACATACTTCAGAACCTTTTCAAAACTCTCATCCGTGGTAACTATATCCATCAGCATGGTGATCTCATCATCACGCTTGATATAGGTGTTATAGCCACGGATAATGCCTGCTGCCTCAAGCTTATCAATCCGCTTCTTGGCTGCCACACGTGATATCCCAAGTTCATTGCCAATTTCCTGGTAGCTCATACGGGCATTACCTTTGATCATGTCCAAGATTTTCTTATCTGTTCCATCCATAAATCTCTGCTCCTATCAGTGTCGACTCTGATTAAGCTGATTATATTCGGCAAAGGATTTCTGCGCAATATAAAAGGTTACGAATCGCAACCAAGCGGTTTCTTTTCGTAACCCCAACAGTCAATCACGCATATAAACATCAATGTAAATCTCTATCCAGGAGTCGTCCTCATCCAGATCGTCACCTATATCGCCGCCCTTAACAATTCCAAAGAGCTCCTTCCCGGCATCCATAAGGTGATAGAGCACCTCATTTTTACGGCGCGGTATATATCCCAGCTTCTTACCCTTCGGGTCCAGAACTAAAATAGCTTTCTCATCATATTTATTCTTTGGTTCTAGCCGGAGCGTAACCTTATCACCTTCCTTAAGTGCCTTGGCAAGCTTATAAATGGTCTTAACATGCATAGCTCCATTTATCATGGTGTTCATCAAAAAAATATCTCTTGAAAACGGTAGCTGCGTATCAATACCATGTTTACTAAGAATACTGGACGTTAAAGCATCATTCTGGATATTTGTAAGTTCATTATCTGCCATGGCTGCTCTCCTATGACTTCTTTCTCTTACGTTTCTCTGCTTCTTTCTGATTCTTTTCCGCTATTTCACTAAGTTCCAGAATCTTTTTCTGTAATTCTATGATCTTATCAGCACAAACCCTGTTAAACTCAGCTATTTCATCCTGCCTCTTGGCGACAGCCTCCTCATCGGCGAGGAAGTCCTTTTCGTTATAAGGGAAGCTGTTCTTTATTTCCTCTATATGCTCCATGAGGACTTCAACTTTCTCAGCGAGTTTTGCACGGAGCTCACGGAGCTTGATAAGATCTTCCGGTGTGTCGCTGTATTTCTCAGTCAGTTCTGTATCATCCAACTGGTCTGCTATTTCACGGAGAGTCTCAAGGTCACCTTCAGAATATGCCTTCTGTGCTTTCCGAAGCAGTTCCATCTCCTTCTCAGTAGCATCCGGGTTAGCATCGGGATGGAGCTTTTTAACAATATATCTGTATAGGCGCTTCAGCTCCTGCTTTGGAGTCTCATTTACTCTTTCAGCCCCTAATCCTTCTGATTCAGCCCTGTCTCCATCAGTACTGGAATCATTGCTTTTTTCCTCTGAGTCTTCCTTTGGGGGCTCTTCCTCTTTAGCTTTACCCTCTTCGGATTCATTTTTATCAGACTTTTTGCCCTTTTTCTTTGAGGAATCCCTTCCAGCCCTACGCTCTTCTTCGGCTTTTTCCTCGTTTTCCTGATCTTTCTTGGCACGACGCTTTGCATACTCGCTGTCCCGCTTCATGTCCTCAGCTTTTTTGTGAAGATCTTCTTCGTATTCCTTGTACTCTTCTTCAATCCGCTTTTGGACATCCTCATATTTGGCAGCTTCCTGTCGATTGATAGCTGCCTGCAAGAGCTCAATCGCTCGTTTGAGCCTGGCTATCTCCAATCTATAGGCTTGCGCCTGATACTCAAGATTGCCCACTTTCTGGTCGTACTCTGCCCTTAGTTCAACGCAAACATGGTTTTCAAGATCGTCAATCTCTTCTGCAAGAGCCGCGAGCTTAAGTTCCAGCTCAAGAATCTCTTCCACAAGCTTGTCGTATTCACTTACTACCGGAATTATTTCTGCAGATTTCATTTTTCTTGCCATCAGAACATTCTCTTGCCGGTCTTAGCCAGAATATATGCTTCGTCATAGGTACAGTTATTCTCCCGGGCGAACTGGATAAGAGCTTTATCCAGATATGGGTATTTCCTGGATTTCACAAATCCCCGGTCACATTCCAGCCAAGCTCTGTGATATAAAGCTTTCAGTTTTTCTTCATCAACATCAAACAATCCCATAGCTTCACCTCTTCCGGTTCAGTTTGTAACCAACAACAGCACCTATGATGCAGTCTACTATATGAGTCCGATTTGAAATATTGCCATTTATAACCCCACAATTGGAGTATCATCCTTATAATTCCCTTTTCTAAATTCAAAAAAGGAATTAAAATCTACGCTGTTCTCTGCTTTTCTTGATATTTCTACTTCTTCTCGGTGAAGTTTCTCCCAAACAGAATACTGCTCAGGAGTCAGTTCATCCTTCATACCGTCATAAACCGCCTGATTTCTGGCAATCAATATAATCCCTGAGCACCAGCTCCCTGCTCATGACATTTACAAGTGCTACCTCCGCCGTGGAAAGTCCTATGTTAGAAGGAAGTACATCAATATTGTCGCTGTGATGGATAATTGCAAAATTCTCGGGAATCTCTTCCTCATTTACAAGCTTCTCGATAACATCAACTACAGTCTCATCGAGATTATCCGGTTCCATACAACCCATGCATATTGACATCGATGCCTGCGGATCCAGGTCTACCAGGAGAACCTTTTGACCCTGGGCTGCCAATCCAGCCCCCAGATTCACTGCTGTTGTGGTTTTACCCACTCCGCCTTTCTGATTTGCGATTGCTATTACCTTGCCCATCTTTTCCTACCATCCTTTCCATGTTTTCTAAGATAATCTTCAAAAATCTCTCTTTTTATCAGCACTCTCTTATGAAGTTTGTAAACGGCTCCCGCTTTCCTTGCGGCATTGGTAACCGCCTTGATGCTCATGTCATAATAATCAGAGGCCATGTTGTAGGTTATGTATCTTCTCTGTGCAAATAAAATATCTTCATCATCAATCTGATCTGAGAACTTCCAAATCGTTCCGTACATTACTTTCCCTCTCTCTGTGCCAAATACTTGGCTTCAATATTTCCATACGCGTCATACTGTCCAGGCGGAAGATGGAATCTCTCGAGATATTGTTCAAAAATCTCCACGTTTATCCTGACTATGTTCCCATCCCTGTAGATTGCACCGCACTGGTCAGCAAGTTCCAATATCTTTTTGTGGGTGAGACTGTAAACCAGTTCAGCCTCTTTATAACTCAGGTACTTTCTCCGCAGCACCCTTGCATTTTCTCTGATCTCATCAAGCTTCTCGTCATTGTAATAATTTGTCTCATGTACTTTCATTGGCGACCTCCTCAGAACGATGTGGCTTTTCTGAATGACAGGAGATAGTTCTCAAGCACCTCTCTGTCAATCCAGACCATGTTGTTATTAACTTCGATAACAGCATCGCAGTCATTTGCGTACTTCATCAGAGTAGTTCTGGCCAGTCCAAAGTAATCCTCAGCCACTTTCACCCTAAGGAGGCGTGCTCCCTGTTCCTTCGCCAGTTTAAGCTGTTCCTTGTAACGCGCTCTGCTTCCTTCTCTCATCTTTTTGGTCTCCCTTCGACTTGTGGTTCATTCCTTTTGCTTAACAAATATTCCTCAACCCGCTCTGTATCGATCCATACCAGGGATTTGCCCATTTCAATCCTGGCACCGCATTTAATGGCGATCTTCATGAGTGTTTTCCGCTCTACGCCAAAATACTCCGCAGCAAAATCCGGTCTTAAGAGCCGAGCTGATTTCTGCTTTGTCATCTTGAGTTTTTCTCTGTAAGCCTCACGATCCATTACTACAGTCTCCCTTCTTTGGTTTTTGTACCGATGAGAGAACCTTCCGAGGAAACCAACAAAAAAAGAGCCGCTTTTTAAATTTCTTTAAAAAGTGACTCTTTGTATTCTCGTGTCTGTTATTATTCAATTGACGGTAATATCTTGTCTGTTATCGTACTTTTTCGCCTTTTCACAACCCTGTGTTGCAAAATCGTTGCAAATGTACGACCCCAATGCCGCAAACCCGCATGGTTGGAGCCTTTTATTTGCCGAGTGACTTGAGTGTCGGGATAATTAGAGTGGTCTCTATCATCCACGACCATTACTGTCCATACACGTCCACTTGAAATCTTTCATCTCAATTTTGAGATACCACACAAGTCCACCGAAGTACCAGAAAGTGTTGTAAACTGCGTGGCAGGCCTCATTTTTATTGGATCTGTGTGGACACTCACCAATGAAGCCCAAATGTATGTAGTAGTCATCCAATGAGGACATTTTGACTACACATTTCACTACATTACATCTCATAAATTCTATGAGTGATGTTTTATACTCATATTATAATACTCCATTTTAATCCATTCAAGAACTTTTTCAAATGATGATCTTACCCTCCAAATGAGCCATGATTTCCTGCTTCTTTTCCTTGGTGGCATCAGCATAGATGTTCATGGTGGTGGTGATGTCCCTGTGTCCCATAAGAGACTGGATCACCTTGATGTTACTCTCGTTTTCGCAAAGTCTTGTACAGAAGGTATGACGGAGAATGTGGCAGGTGATCTCTTCAGGCAAAAGAAATGGTTCTCTTCCCTCATCAGCTGCTGTAGCAACCTCATGTTCATTGTACCAGTCTACTGCGCTGTGTATTGCGCGATTCACTGCTCCGGGCAGAAGAACGTTCTGATTGCTGGAGATAAAAATGAAATCCTTGAATCCATCAATCTCTTCATTGCAGAATCCCAGGATCTTCTGGAACTCGTATTCCATAAGGAAAGCATCAAATACTTCCTGCACCATGGGTATATCTCTTGTACCTGCATCAGTCTTGGTAGTCTGGATACGCTTCTTGCATTCTCCGAATTCATCAGGTCTGTCACTGAAGCTGCGGTTCACATGAACAATACGGTTCTCCATATCAATGCTGTCGGTCCAGGAAAGCGCTAATGCTTCACCTATACGAAGTCCGGTTCCGAGCAGAACTGTCATAAGTGGGAGCCAACCATGAAACTCAGGATTGTTCCTGAAGATATCCATGAAAACCTGCTGTTCTTTTACAGTCAGAGCTTTTCTGTCCGGCTTCTCCCAGAATCTGCTGCGCTTGATCTCAGCCATAACATCATCCGTAGGGTTAGTTCTGATAAGTCCATCTCTTACAGCCATCTGGAAGGCGGGTCTTAAGATCGTATGTACATGATCTACTGTCGTTGCCTTGAGGCCACGTTCTACGATTAGGCCGTAATAATACTTCTTGATATCAGAATACTTCACATCCACGATCCTGTGCTTGCCGAAGTCATTCTTGATATACTGGTTGTACATCTTAACGTAAGTACCCTTTGTAGTAATCTTCAGATTGTGCTTGGTAGAAAGATAATTCTCAACCATATGGTTCACTTCAATGTACTTGGATTTTACCGGATCAAGTCCGTCATCGTAATCTCTGTGAAGCTTTTTCTCAGCCTCCCTCAGCTCTACCAAAGACTTACGATATATGTAGTGTCTTTTGCCCATACGGTCTGTATAGGAATATGTATATCTACCGTCCTTTCTTACGCTCTCGCCGGTGTTAAGTCTGTACCCCTTTGCGTCTTTTCTGTACATGATCATGTCCTCCTTCTATTAATAAAGAAGAGGAATAATCGGTTCATATGTTAATTATAATCCGCGACATTCCTCTGTTTCAATCCATTTTTATCCTTGCAAACCGCCTCAAACCCGCATAAATGCTGCTATTTGGATTTCATTGGACAGCATTGGATTCCTACGGTTATCTATTTGAATCACAAAAATTTTCAAGATATTCATTGACCTTCAGAGTATTGACCAATACCCTTCTCTTGATGTGGTAAACAGCTCCTGCATCCCTAGCCAGATCCTGGAAGGTGTGAAGTCCCATGGAATAGAGATCTTTACCTTCCGCGTATGAAACAAAAATCTTCTGGCCTCCCGTAACAGCCTTTGATACATCTTCTATTGCACTTATTCTCTTTGGCATTTCTCATTCCTCCGTTTTTATCTTTATGCCTCTCCTTGCTCTTATCAGGCAGATCGCTCGTTTCCTGACTTTTCCACGGCTCCGTGTAAGACGGTGCTTGGTGGCATCGTAGCCACTGTTGCTGTCTTCTGCTACCTTGCTGATATCCTTTACTCCGTTCAAAATGTCCTTAAGCTCTGCTCTGGGCTTTGGCTTTAAAGTCTCAATCGCCTTTATGATGTCTGAGTAATCACTTCTCATCATCTTCAGGGTCTCTATGTCATCCCGGTGCTTCATATCTTCATCTGCGCCTCTCATGACTTGCTCGATATTGCCTGACTGAAGATCCCTTGCAAGCTGGACATTATTTGTTGCTTCATTTCCTGTCGGATCTCCTGTACCTGAAGTCTGCACCCTCACTCCAGGATCTCCTCTCTCAGCTCTCTTGTTATAAAGCTTTTCTTCTTTCAATGTGTTGCGGAGGTCTTCCTCAAACAGATCTATCAGCATGATAAAATTATCAAAATGCTCGAGGATAATATTGATTCTTTCCTTGTCCTCCGCCTCTGCATAAATCTTTACAATACTTTCTTCCGCTGACATTTTTCCTCCTTTTCAAAGTGTTGCCTTAAGACACTTTAATGATAAAACAGTGAAAGTGCCGTAGCCGTCGGTATCTGCGAACTTAGTTCGATATTTGCGACGAGCTGGTAAAAGAGCTGTCATAGTATTGAAAGCGCTCTTATCTGCTCAATTGCAATCTTCCGGGCTCTGGGATTTCTAATGGAGTAGAAAGCCTGCAGCATCTCATCAACTTCTGATGCATATTCCCTCTTTTCCTTATCTCCGGCTCCAAACAGGATCCAGTCAGCAGAGACATCAAACAAAGATGCATAGTCGATCACATTTACTGATGAAAGAGATCTTTTACCGGATTCATATTCTGAAACCATGCTCCTGCTTCCAAGATTAAGGCGCCTTGCAAGTTCCTCCTGACTCATTCCCTTCTGAACTCTTAATGTTCTGATTCTCTCTCCAATCTCTCTTGTGTTATTTCTTGCTTCCATTTTTCCTCCGATCCGGAGTCTTCAAACGGAAGCAACCGCGCCAAGAGCATATAAAAAGAGCCTGCAAAACTTTAATAAACCGTAGGTTAAAAACCTTTCGGTATACTTCCGTTTTGCAGACTCCTTCGATGTTACGTGTTGTTAGTTACACGACTCTTTAAGCTCTTGGCAAATCTTTAGGCAGGTGATGCTGTTCCTAGCTCGGTGGCTCTGCACTAGTCCATCATCTGCCGCATTAACATATTAAGTTGTATATTGGCCAGAAGCTTCCAG
Organism: Butyrivibrio sp. AE3004; assembly: GCF_000703165.1. Lineage (NCBI taxonomy): Bacteria > Bacillati > Bacillota > Clostridia > Lachnospirales > Lachnospiraceae > Butyrivibrio > Butyrivibrio sp. AE3004. Next base: position 164,843 of record NZ_JNLQ01000002.1, on the reverse strand, counting down.
CCGCATCAGTTGGTCAGTAGTGCCAACTCCTTCTGATACCTGAGCATCCTCTCTGTAAAGGACTGCTCATCACTCTCTTCATCATTAACTATAGTAGTAACAAAACTCTTGGTCACACATATCGTTATCAGGTTGCCGCACTCTTCACATATCTCATCTACATCGGCACGTCTGGCCTTCATGATCTTATTACCACAAACCGGGCAGTTAACCCAGCGTTCTCCCTCCATGGATAACTTCGCTCTTTTCAAACTCTTCACCCCCAAGCGAACAAAACCAATTGTTGATAGTTACAATTAACGGATTAGGGAAAGAAAACCGTTAGCTGATCTCTTTTATAGCTCCGCGGTTGCTATACTCTAATTATAGTAGTCTGAATAATAAGTCACAAGTAGAAATCGAACAGTTGTTCTGTCCTATTTTTTGTACACATTTACCAATCATCTGCTCCCTCTGCAGGAATTGGCTGTTTCCAAAATGTTGTCCCCGTTAGAACAACAACGATTTTACCACATAAATCCTGTCTTAACGTCCCTTTTTAGTTCTTTCTTTATCCGTGCTCTTTTCGCAGAAAGCCCTTGCATTGTTCTTACATTGTTCGCAGTTTGTTCGCATCATGTCCGCGCAATACTTTTAATCAATAATACCGTTATCACGGTCCTCCTGTTCCCTGCTCTCAGCATAATTCCAGATCAATATCCCAAACAGAGTAAGCGCTGCCTCACGCTTCTTGTAAAAGGCTGTCTTTCTGAGATTACACTCATTAAAAAGCTGAACCTCTGTCTTGTATTCTGACAAATAACTTGCTTCCAGTATCTTCTTATACAAAGCTCCATCCGGAGGGAACTGCTCCATTTTGTTCATGATCATGGTGATCTTCTCATCAATCCAGGGACACGCCAGAGCATCCCAGACAAAAGCCTTCTGTTCCTCAAAAGAGTCCTTGATCTGATGCCTTGCAATATCCAAAAACTCTCTTCTCATCCTTCTCTTCTGCTTGTCCTCTTTCTCTTTACTTATAGGACTTTTCCAGGGATTACCTGCAATCTTGGAATCCTGATAAAGGGTAAAAAGAGTCTTCGACAGCAGGCACACCTCTTTTGGGTCCAGCTCAGCCTGCTCACACATAAAACAAATCCTTTTGTACGGATCAATCTGCCTCATAAAAAACCTCCTTCCATGGGCAACATACGTTATGTAAATGCAGGGCCTGTTTCTGCTGATACCATTAGAACATATAGGCTGTCCCATAAAATCCCCTGTCCAAAGGCGCACAAATAGGCACTTTGTTGTCCAAGGAAGTCCAAATAGCAGAGTATATCAAGGCTGATTTTTTAGGTTGTTTGGAGGCAGAAAAATAGCGCCTGCTGGGAATCCAGAAGGCGCTGGTGCTACTTTCAATACATATTATTATTTCTTTTTCTTCTTTTGATAATCAGATGATAAATTCATCATTTTTTTGAAGTAAGTATCTCCATCAATTTCCTCTTTATCATACTGGTTCATCAGTTTTTCAATCTTGCCCTTTAATTCCTCTCTGTCATTGTCCTTTTGCTTTTTTCCAAATAATCCCATATGTAACACCTCCTTAATATAAGTAAACTATTACTATCATTTCATGCATCAGCACTTATTCGATTTGGCAAATAAAACAACTTTCCTTCCCTTGCAATCAATCTTACATCTTCTTGATACAAATCTTCATCCTCAGCTATTTTAAAAGTAGAACAGCTATCTGCCTGATGCTCGATTCTTGCGATTGTACCTTTCGATATCTTTTTATAGTTAAAATCATCGTTAAACAATCCCAACGCTCCCATAAAGAAGCCTTCGACACCCTGTCGCTTTCTACGACTCTCTTCAACACTTATCTCCAAACGATTAACATGCTCATCATGCCACTCATTGAGTTTCGCAAGTGTTCCCTCAGACTGCTTTGCATATGGCAAATATAATGCGAAACTATTTTCTCTTGATATAGCTCCTAGATTCAATGTATAGGTCAAATCCGAAATCTTAGACATCAATTCCAATAAAATCTGCTGATACTTAAACCAATTTTCTGCTTCCACAATCTTCTTCTCATAAGTATCAAAATCCAGCCCTTTCTTCTCTGTTATTTCCTGAAGAGATAGATTTGCTTGTCCTAAAAGCTGTGCGCATTCATGCTCTAATGATTTCATATGTATGAGTTCCCGATTTCGTAACTCATCATTTTCCATCGTCTCTACCTGAAATGTTGAACTAGCCTGAACTTCAGCAACCAGCGCACAAACTTTGCTCTTAAATTCATTCTGTTGGAAATCCACAATCTTTTCTATTCCTGCATTTATACCATCAAGCTGCTCATTTATCTGAGACATGTAGTACTGGCCTACCACCATAGATGCAACGTTCATTACTGCATTTGCTGCACCTACAGCCGCAAGATTATTTGCTGCTTTGTTATCCACCGCAACCAAATTGGCATTTCCTTTGATGCTATTTGCAACTTCTCTATAAGATGCTCTATATGCACCTTCCATTGCTCGTGATTTATCCAACACTGCTCCACGCGGAATTATAGCCTGATATAATTGACCTGTTGCTTTTGCTGCATCTTGATATGTCTTTACTGCTCCAGTATTGGCAACAGCTTGTAATGTTCCTGGTACAGCATTATCTATCCTTGCTAATAATTTACTGTCCGTCACTTCAACTAATGCAGCTTCCTCTTGTTCAGTTAATTCAGAAAAATCTTCAAATCTTATAGCTAACTCATCAACGGGCTTTACTGAAAGAGAATTTTTCTTACTGTTCAAACTAAAGCCCAATTCCAAATTATTACTATGCTTTATCTTAACCACTTTGATAATCATAAAAGCCACTGCAACCGCGATGAGCAGTATGCATAGCACAATTATATATGGTGCCATTCTTATAACATCTCCATTTCATCACTAAATACATAACAATCAGGGCAAATGAAAATATATTTCCATGCCCCAATCACTTAATCTTCGACGCATCCATAATAGTACGCTTCCATGCATCATGCAATCAATCTTTCGCCAAATTCCAACCATGTTCTCTGTGAGGAAGATTAATTGGAAATCTACTATCTATAGTCTGAACAAGCTCTATATGTAACCAGTATATCCTGTCAAATTCAGGAGAATTATCCCAATTAAGCCTATCCATTTCTTTTTCCATCTCACGAGCCGTAGATCTCAACTCGTCCTCGGAAGCTTTTCTCATCCAATTCTTATTTACGTAATCGAATTTCATATAGCTGGTCTCCTTTTTCTAAAATAACAAATTTATGTTTCACCTAATATTCCGATCAAAATAACAATAAAAACAGCAGAAGACATTGGTGAAAAATATATCATCGAAAAAACTGCTGTCGCCATAATTAAAGTTAATAACCTCTTTGCGGCCAAACTCATTATTGTCTCCCCTCTTCAAGCAGATTTATTACCAGTAGTATATGACTCAACCCAAGTTTGCCCTGGCCCAAGGGTATAACCATGATCCGCTGCGGTCTCGGTCTTTTCTTGGGAAGCATTCCATCCAGGTGGCAAGTTACGAACATGTTCAGAAACATCATGCGCTGCTCTCTCGGCTTTTTCATGGACCTCACTATCAGATTCCTCAAATTGTTGGATGCATATCAAATCAGATGACATCAACTCGCCAGCAGCATTCTCCACTGTACAATCTTCTCTATCAGCAGAAGACAATGCCCACCATATGCCTCCTACTATGGCACCGGCTCCTACTACCCAAGGTGCATATTTTTTTATTTTCTCCTTAGCCCTTTCTTTAAAAGGCTTTTTCTCTTTTTCCTCGCTCATATATGTTTTTCCTCCTCGTTTATTTCAGGTTCTTCTTCATCAGGTGATTCTGTTTCATCTATCGCTCTATGGATACCCTCAATCAACTCAGCCTCTGCCTGTTTAACTTCAACTTCCTGGTCTTGCAGTTCTTTGCGCTCACGCTTATCTTTTATTGTTGTAAAAGCTTTATATCCTGCATAACCTAAAAGACCAAGTCCAAATGTAATCCCTTCAGCGATCAACACCTCAGCTCTTCCTTCAACCTTGCCTTCAAGTTTTCCTGCTCGCCTACTATTATCGCGGATCAACTCTAAATATTTTTCCGGTCCTCCATTCATTTTTGCATTATGTGCCATCTTTGAATAATCCCAGTTTTTTCCCATTATTTCTCTCCTAATCTAACAATACCTTTTGATAACGCTTCTTGATCTAATCCATTAACAAATTTTCTGAAGTTAATGTAAATACAATACAGTTCTTCTTCATCTACAAAATAATCCAAAGTAAATTGGAAAAAATGGTACATCATATCTCTATAGACATCACCTGCTCGCTGATCAAGTTCATCAGTAATAGGATCTATATTTTCATGTATCAAGTCTTCCATTATCTTGCTTTTGTTACTCAAATACTCTTCCACTAGTTCCTTTAGGAAATCTTTGATTTCATCATCACTTTCTACAGGTGTACTTGCCATTTCTGTAAATGCACTGACTAATTCGTCATCATCAATCTCTGTACCAGACATCCCCAATATCTTCTTGACTATGTCATACGCCGCAAATGCACGTTTTAGGATGATTTCATTATCAGTTTTAAAACTTTCTTTCTGACTTAAAAAGTCCACAATAAACACAAGCTTTATATAATCCCAAAATGCGTCAAAGTACTCTTTACTCCCGAACTTTGGGAGGTTCGTCTTCTCGGCCGATACCACTCCTGTGGCAACCAATTGTTTCTGGCTAAGTGAACTTAACTCTTTTATGTCAGAACGCATAACCCTTATGAATTCAAGCATCTGTATTCTTTTTTTATAGATATGAATTTGCTCTGCAATCCCTTCATCCGAATCATATTCTTCTGTTATGATCTTTTTCATGTCAGATATTCTATAACCCGCTAACAGATAAATCTTTATATCAAGCAGCCGATTCATATCTTCTTCTCCGAACTTGGAAACTTTTCCCTGCCCGTTCTTTTCTGGTTTTAGCACGCCATCCTTTTCTAGGCGTCTCACGTCATCCCTATCTAAGCCAAATATTTCTTGTATTTCAGAAGATGTTTTATCAATCATATCTGTCCCTCCTCTTACACTATAAACTTGGGAATTATTCCCAAGCAATAGCAAAATAAAAAAATATTTAGCTTACCTTGTTTTCTCTCACCCAATCTCCCATACTACAGTAACGGTATCAGAAACATCGATATCATCCGGTTCGATGTCCATATCAAAAGAGCTGCTTCCCTCTGTCATTACCGCATTGCAAATCATATCCCTGCGCATTGGTGCATATTCAAATTGAATCTCACCCCAAGAATAGTCAATATTCTTGATATCCTTTAAGCTCACACCTGCAGCCATAGTAAGAACTTCGGCCTTAGCCTTGGCATCTGCTACAGCCTTACCCAACAACTCATTCTTGGATGCTTCCGGATCTTTTACCGTGTAGCTGAGTCTGAAATCAGGATGTATTTCTTTTGCGTTAGCCAGGGCGTAAAGTATTTTGCCGAGCCTTGTATTGTCTGAATCAAATTCCACCTTAACTACATGTTTGAACTCATAGCCCACAAAGCGCTCTCTCCAGCTCTTATCTTTGGTCTGATAGCTCTCATATCTGGTATCTACATTGAACAGAACAGTCTTAACATCAGTTCTATTAAAGCCCTGTTTCTCTAGGATATCCTTCAGAGCTTCAGTATCATTTGAAGACTGCTCAAGAGTCTTATCGTATTCCTTATTCTGTCCCTCCAGAGTTATTGTAATTCTTGTCATATCAGGTCTTATCTTAAGATTTCCCTTGCCAGTTATCTTTATCATTCTCTCGTTTGCCATAATTACTTTTCCTCCTTTGACATCTCTACAATTGCCTTAATAAGGTCTTTTCTCAGTAAAAAATTCTCACTCCAAGGATTTATCATGATTCCTGCTTCAGATATATCCCCTGCAAATCCTTCAAGCAACTGCTCTATATCCATAACTAATGTATCTGAGCCTGCTCCCTTCTTGTATTCTTCACGAGATGTGAATGCCACTGCCCAAACAGCTCCTTCATTGTCTTCAATATGCTGGAACTTAAAGGACAGATCCTCGTCGGTACTGAACTCATCTCCAACAGCCAAATGATTCAAGTCCAGCTTTTCTGTCAAAGCCTGTGGTGCTATCACAGGAACTATAAACCTTCCATCTTCCTTGATTCTCTGGCAAAAAGCCTGAACCACGTTTGCCAGATTCTCGTGTGTAGTATCCGCACGGAAACTCTGAATTGCGGAAAAGATAATAAAATTACCCTCAAGATTCTGATCATCAGATGCTCCGCCATTTCGAAGTTCATTAAAAGCCTGTACAACATCAATCATGTCATCACCAAGTCTGTCACAGGTCTCCACCATCATCTTTACAGGGATACCATAAAATGCCTCTGCCATTCCACCGGCAATGCAAGTGAGAGTATCACAGTCTCCGCCAAGAGAAACCGCTGTTCTTATAACATCCTCAAAGTCCTGACCTTCAAGAAAAGCGGTTATTGCCTCCGGTACTGTCTTCTGGCATGATTCATTATGATAATATCCAGGTCTGATTTCATCGCAGGTCCTGCTAAGATCATAACCAAACTCTTTTACGATATACTCTTTTATCTCATCCTTAGTCGCTCCGGTCCTTGCCATGAATATCGCTACCGCTGTTGCCTCAGCTCCTTTGATTCCTTCAGGATGGTTGTGCGTAACCTCAGCTGTCCATCTGGCAACTTCTCTTGTCTTTTCTATGGTATCGTACAACCATCCCACTGATGAAACTCTCATTGCAGAGCCATTACCATAGCTTCCATATGGCTTTGGTTTTCTGCTTCCGAGCCAGTGAACAAATCTTCCGCCATAACCGGAATTGGGATACTTTCTTCCCCAAGCCTGCATCCTCTTAACCAGCTCTTCCTTGATCTCTTTTTCTCCGGAATCTTTACCTGCTGTCAAGATTGCATCTGCAACAGCTATTGTCATAACAGTATCGTCCGTGAAACGAACTCTTCTGTTCCACATCTCGAAATCCTTACTCTTATTACCTCTGTCAAATTCATAAGGTGCTCCAACCATATCTCCAAGAATCGCTCCGTACATATCTGCCTCCTATCCGCTTGCGCTATTTGCTCTCTTGTTATGAGATAAGTATAGAAAAACGAAAAGGAGAAGTGGTCACTTGGCAGGTGACTTTTCACTTCTCCTAAAAAATCCTTTATTGTAGGGCTCCCAAACACTCTTGTTTGTTCTTAAACAGTGTCAGGTTTATCTCCATCATGTCATATATTCCATGGCTAATATAGTATCCGACTATCAGATCAAACTTGCTGCTTGGTGATAGGGCAATTCCGGCTCTTTGCAAAAGATCTGTCGTCTCATCCATAGAAAGTTCAAGCGCTATAGCAAATGCTACGGCCGTCTTCTTACTTGGCTTATAATGCTTCTTAGTCTTGATATCGGAAAATACCTTCTTCGTTATGTTGGCTTTCTTGTAAACCGATACATCATCCAATCCACTCTTATCAATCAGTTGGAATAACTTTTCCTGAAAACTCTCTGACGGAGACTCCAAAAGCTCATCCAGGCTCATACCTTCAGGATTGGCCATAGCCATCAGCTTCATTTCAGGCGCGCCATCTTCAAATTCATCTAAGGCTCCTGTGTTGGCGCAAGTCTCACATTCATCAACACTTCCTATCTCATCAAGATTATATCTTGCACGTAGTCTTACGTTCCTTACTCCTCTGTCGCCGTATTCTCGATGATAGCTGCGCTTCACATAGTACTCATCAATATAACCCTGAACATCAGAGTATACCTTACCGGATAATTTGAAAGCTTTTCTATCAAACACAACCAAGATAATAGACATCTCGTGTTCAAAAAGGAACTGCTGTATAACAGATGTCGCTATCTGAAGCGCCTTATCCTTAGGAAATCCATATACTCCGGTAGCAATAAGTGGAAAAGCAATACTATTGCAGCCATTCTCCAAGGCTAAATTCAAGGACTTCTCATAACAGCTTCTAAGCACATCGAACTCACCTTTATCGCCGCCTTCCCACCATGGGCCGCTGGCATGGATAATGTATTTCGCATTCAGATTAAATGCCGGAGTAATACCTACTTCACCAGGTTCAAGTCTTCCAATCTTTTTTCGTTCAGCAAGAAGCTCCTCTTCCCCTGCAGCTTTATATATGGCAGAATCAACGCCACCACCAACAGCCACTTCCGGATTAGCAGTGTTTACTATGGCGTCAGCTTTTACTTTTGTAATATCATTCCTGATAATTTGAAATGGCATTTAGTCCTCCACAAAACCATCACTCTATCGATTCGATAATTATCTTTTTAATTGTATCCGATGTTTCCTGACACACTTCCATCAATTCCAGAAGTTTCTTATGGTTATTCCAGTGTTTCTCCCAAAGATCTTTTCCTACGAGTTCTTCAAAATTAACCTTTTTAGGAATAAACCTCTTCTCATACTCCTCAAGCCTCTTTACCCGCTCTTCTATATTACTAATTCCGCGTGTCTTTGGAGAAAGGGATGCATCACTATTAATCCATTTTCTCCATTCTTTATTGCCCTTACTCTGATTACACTTACCGCATGCCGGAACCAAGTTATGTATTTCAGATATATATCCTGTTGGACTCTTATTAACAATTAGCGGATGAAAATGATCCCATTCAGTATAAGTATCACCACAATATGCGCAGCAGATAGTGTCCCTTGTCATTCCAAGTACATCAAGCGCCTTGTCTATCTCTTCATCACTTGGTTCAATCACAGGAATGATTCCGTTCACAAATGCATTCGTAATTGTTGATGTCCGCCCTATTATTTTCACAGGCGTTGGCATTCTAAAAACATTTTTCACCATTATTCACTATCCTCATCCATCGTTTCAATCAAAAAACTCACCGGCCTAAATCCGTCATTACAGGAAATCATCGCGGACTTAGGATTCTTCATCCAGCCATCATAGAAGTTTTCTCCGCCATGGGCTAAAGTCATTACAAAAGGCGAAACTGTCCCCCAGGCGCTTTCACAGAAACCTTCCGGTCTTTCCCATCCATTGCAGACAAAAGTCTGTCCAAGTTTCATGGAGCAGGCATGTTCTATTGGATTCTCATACTCAGCCATAAGATCCTCATATCGAGCTATCTTCTTAACAGTGATTCTCACTTTCTTCATAGCGACTCCTATCTAGTTAAAATTATCAACATCCCTCTAATATGTCCTTGTAAATCTGAACAATATTCTTTTCGATATTTACCTCACCATTCATATATCCAAAAGAAACGTTATCTTTCCTCAGAGCCGCCACATATCTGTAATAATCCTTATGGCTTATGAATCCAGTAAAGAAGTAAACTCTGTCATAGCTTCCAAATTCTCCAGCAATATAACGTGATGACTCGTTTATTTGTATGTAGCTCCAATCTGGGAATACCCCAACGAAATCAATACCATCTTCATATACTTTTAACTCCCCTAATTATATGCAAAAAAGGACTCTGGCGCTATATGAGTCGTCAGAGTCTATCTATGGTAAATCCCCATAATGTATCAGGGTTATTGTAGGGAGGAAGGCTACGAACATTTTGGCGTAGCCCTTATGTGTTATGAAAAAAGTGTGTGGGGTTCAAGAAGTGTTTTGTTCTTCTTGATGTATTCATGATATGATCCGAACCTTAAAACTCCCTTAAAGCTTTTTGAAGAAAATGTGCATTTTCCTAACGCTGCTCTGTTCTCATAATTTCAATAATTTAATCTGCTGTTTAGAAATATTTCAATTCAATCATGGTAAAATAGAACCACTCCATGTAGGAACGAGAGCCTCCTACATATCATAAGAAAACGAGGGGCGTCCATGGTCTTGGATACGCTCCTCGTTATGCGTTATGGGTTATTACAAATTAAAAATCATCTCCGAAATCGTCCCCAAAGTCATCATCGAAATCATCCGTATCATATCCGGCATCTTCAAGGGCTTCCCTACGTTCCTCTGGGCTCATGAACTCCAACTCGTCTTCAAGATCTTCGTCATCGCCCCAGTAGCGAGACTTGGAATCAATTCCTTCTGTCATCATTTCATACATCATATCGTCATGAACTCTTCTGCAGTTTTCCTCGAAAATGCTCATTTCTCCGTCGTGATCAAAGTCCCATCTTTCTTCACCGCCATCATATCTTTCCATTCCCATATGATGAAATTCATTAAAAGAGATACCCATATTTTCTTCCTTTCCGGCAATCATCAATAATTGTCATTCCAATAATCTTCAGCTGCATCATAAGCTTCATCTTCATCTTCGTAGTCATCTTCATAATCGTAGAACTCTTCGTATTTGTCATCAGCGAAGTCCTGTGCTGATTTATATTTATGTACGTCGTATGGATCATACGATTTCTTTGTTCCTGACTTTTTTGATGAACTCTTGCTTGTATATGATTTGCTTGATGATGTTGATTTTTTAGTAGTGTACCCACTACTCTTATTTGAAGACTTGGTAGTGCATGTCTTTTCAGCATGAGTGGAACAATACCTGGTTCCCTCTACTACCTTACTTGTGCATTTGCTATTACTACATGTATGCTTTGAGCAATAGCTACTGTCTTTAGTTGCATATCCCCAGCATCCACTTGCTGCACATGCTTTATATCCCTTTTCTCTTGCATATTGAGCAGCGTGTGTATCACAAAAAACTGTTCCGTTGGAAGTGTTCTCAGCATTGCAGCCATTGTATCCACATCTGTCATATGCCTTGGATTCTATGGTTCCTGTTCCTAATACTAACAATGCCACCATTATTGTAGCTATAATTCTTTTCATAATCGATACCTCCATTTCAGGCGAAAAGTGCTTTTTCCTGTTATAAGCTTACTGCCAAGTGCCTATGTAATACATGATTACTTCAGCGAAATCCTTGGAGTTATTTTGCTAAAACAGTACAAAACGTATTGCTTTCTTCTGATGATACTATCCTGCCATATAAGAAGTCCTATAATCCTCTCTAGATAGGCGCTCAGATGTTCTGATTCAGACCTATACGTATACCGTATACCTATGCTATACGTAATGTGCTAAACCTTGAAAACAAGTCCACATTTCTTTAAATTTCTAGCCATTATGGCACCAAGATTCTTCATGTGCGGAGTAATCGGAGATCCATCTCTTCTTTTTCCGCTGTTTACTAATTCTATAAATTCTTCTTCGGTTTTATCTTCAACTTCTTCCAAATCCTTGAATCCTGCGCATATAAGGTAATATCTATAATGAGGATGCATTGGCATTCCATCAAATGTACAGCAACTATTATCATCAACAAATCTGATTCTAGTTTTCTGTTCTTTATTCATACGCGCTGCCTCCTTATGATGTTTTTTTCCTTACAGCGTTCAACTCAACAACTTCCTTCACATATCCAGCTCTTTTTTCCTGTGGAAGTGAACTATACTGATATAAAAAGAGCTTCTCCATGATTTCTCTGCAACTCTTGGTGCCACAGTTTCTGATCTTACTAATCTCTGTTCCGGAAGCTATTGCCTCTGCCAGTTCTCCAATAGTGCTGTAACCAGCTCTTTTCAAACTGTTATAGGCTCTTACTCCCAACTCTAGTGACTCAATCGGCGTCTCACTCATCTGAGAATTCAAATATATCTTGAAAAAGAACTTGCCGCCCTTCTTCTCATGTACGCGATCCCCGGTTATCTGCTCAATTATCTGTGAAAGTGCCTGACTCTGATTTTCGCTCATATTCAATTCCTCCGTACACGTCCTTAATAACCTCTCGGACTGTGCGGGCATGATATTCTTCAATATCATTGATGCAAGCCTTTCTGATTATCTTGGCCATGTAGTTGATTTGCTCGGATGAATCAGATACAGCAACAAGGTGAATATGATACTCCTTCATAGTGGTAAAAATCTGTCTCACATAGACCGTTCTTGTTGCCACATACTCTAGCACTCTGTCAAAGCCGTCAGGTGTTGTGATAATATCAATCAGCATCGTGATCTCATCATCGCGCTTAATGTAGGTGTTGTACTGACGAATGATTCCCTCATCCTCAAGCTTTTTCACCCTCTTCTTGGCTGCCACTCTTGATATCTCAAGCTTATCTCCTAATTCCTGATAGCTCATACGAGCATTGCCTTTGATCAAATTCAAAATCTGCTTATCTTTCTCATCCATGTTTTTAGCTCCTTATCAGTAGTCGACTCTGATTACGCTGATTATATTCAGACACAAAAATTTACGCAATAGAAAAGGTTACGATTCGTAACTTTTCAGTTTCGTTTCGCAACCTTGTTATACCTCATTGCACCATCGTTGTCCGTTGTGTACCGTTGTGTACGCGTTGTTATACGTTGTCGTCGTTGTACAACTAGCATCCGTTCTATTTAATCTGAGAAATCATATAGATTTGTTGTTATTACCCTGTCCTTTGCATTGTAAGTAATTGGAAGCGTATCAAACAAATGCATACCTACCACTTCAAATTTGTACCCTTCACCATACGGAATTGTTCCACGGCACGTAGAACCTTTGCCTATCTGACTAGAACTTTTAGCTTTAAAAACCAGCGGCTTTTCAAAGAAAACATCTGTGCTAGAAGCAATCATTCTGCTGAACTCATCCCTGTTTGGATACATCTTATGAAGAAAAGACCTTAATTGATAAAAATCCCCATTCTTAATATCTGTAAAGGTAATATAATCATCTCCATATGTAGAAGTTCTACTCACGTAAAGAGTCACCTTATAGTATTTTTCATCGTGACTGAAAAACAAAGCATATACTGATAATTTCATCAAGTCATATTTTGTTTGATCATTTTCAAATGACATAAACTCATCTATAACGTGTGTAAGTGTAGTAGTCTTAAAGACTGTGACATCGTAGACTCTTTCCATATTTTGAAGTATAGATTTGTCAAATAATTCACTCATAATCAATCTCCCTTACATGAAAGATTAGGCCATATAGTGACGATCATAACAACTGTTTTATCTCTTCAAATGTCAGTGTTGCCAAATGTGATAGCTTATTTCTTGCTTCCTTAAACCTCTTTAGCTTTTCATATTCGTTCTGATTTAATACTAAACTTCCACTTCCAGCCATATAAATCAAAGTTCCCAATTCAACATCCTTAGGATCGCTATATATTTCTCCATAGGGCGCTTGAATCGGAAGTTGCCTAGAGATAGCATTTGCATGTCTTTGAACAAACTCTTCTCGATACTCCTCCAAATGCGGATATATTGTTTTTATCTGAGCCAACCATATTAAATGGTTTACCTCATCTTGAGCCATGTCATAAGAATACTCTGAGCCATCGCTCCTTGTCTTTGATTCTAATACAGTTTTAATATATGCATGCGGATCCTTTAAAAACTCCTTATATCCCATTACACACTCAGAACAAAGCTCAATATCATTTCCGGTCGTATTTATCGCAAGCTCAACAAGGTAGTTCTTTAGAAAAATATCTTCTTTTATTGAGGAAGATGCCAACACTGCAAAAGCCAACCTATCATACTCACCGATATAATCATCAAAAGAGTATACTTTAATGCCTTTCTTTACAGGCACTTGGCCTTCCTCAGCCCATTCTAAAATGAAAACAGCCCTATTGCTATTCTTTCCACGTTCCTTAATATACTCTGAGGCAAATGACAACCATTTCTCAAGACATTCTTCATCGTCAATCTCAATCCATAGATATCTGTCATGAAGGACTATATCTTCGCTCTCTGCAAAAAACTTTGAATATCCCTTTGATGGTCTATATTCTGCACGCTTCTCCTTTTTGCAAAACTCATTAAGAAGGTATTCTCCTGGATTTGTAACAGCAGGGACTTCTACAAACTTTTTTTCAGAGTTCTGAAGCTTTACAGCCTCTTTAACACTGTCTTCAAAACACTCTCGCCACGGCATACTTGATGAATACTTGAGGAGAACACTCTTCTCCTCAAGCAAACTTTTCTTTATTTCAGAAACATACTGGACTGCATTGGTAACTTGGTTCCACCAAATATTCATCATGGCTTATCCCTCCATATACTCAACAAGTTTGTCATCAACTTCCGAACTTGTTCCCATCATCTGGAAGAATGAATATCTGGTAAAGAGATAATGATCACTGTCGGTTCCTCTAAGGACGTTCAGTTCTTTAAGCTCTTCCATGAAAGCTGTTAGTTTATTATTATCCAAGTTGGCAATCTTGGCGATTTCAAGTTCTTTACCTACACTCTTAATATCCTCTACCGAATATCCGTCAACGCACTCTCTATTGTGATACATATATGCCATGAGAAGCGCAATCAGGTAATAATAGTTATCTTCATCCAGCTTAAGCGTAATAACAAACTTCTCCTTAATCTGCTCCATAAATTCAGGATCTGCAAGAACCTTCTTTATGTGTTCCTCACTGATTTCATAGATAGGTGTGTCAGCTTCTGTATATCCTGCATAGTCCTTGCTTCTCATTGAGGAAAGCAGTTTTGCACAATACATCTGAATCAAGCCGGGGAAATAGTTGGTAGAAGCAAGAATCAGTGTAATAAGGGATTCATTATCCTTAGGGAATTCTAATCCCAGATAATGGAGTGGCACCTCCATCAGTTCTCGTGCCTCATTAGTCTGGAATGGTTTTACTGTCATAGCCTCCAAATGAGTAAGAACACTATTATTTCCAAGGGCGGCATCTCTCTTAAATCTGACAATATTCCTTAATCCGGCTATAACAAATTTAAACCTGCCTTCACCTATACTCTGTATTTCTTTTAAAGCATCAAACGGTCTGTAGCTGATTGCCTCGCAGCTCTCGATAAAGGCATCTGCCTCATCAAGAAGTAGCAGCAGATATGGTATCCTGTTTTTATCACTTTGCAATCTTTTACGAATTGCACGTGATAATTCATCCCAATCTGTAGTTTCAATGTCCTGCTCTAATACACCTTCATCATATAGCGCATGGCCTATCTTTTTTGCAGCATCCTTATAGTCTAGGTATTTAACATCAATCAGAACAGCTCTATTTCCGTTTTCATCCTGATCAATATCAGATTTTGCCTTTTTCAACAAAGCAGATTTACCAAGCTGACGTCCACCATAAACTATGTTGGCACCTGTAGGAGACTCGATGCTCTCCAACTCATGTTTTCGTCCCATGAATATTTCAGGCGGCATAACATTTGAAGACTCCCAAACATATGGCTGGTAGTATCCAAACGGAACAATTAGTGACATCAGCATTCTGGTTGCTTTGGTCTCATCGTAATTCTTTACCATGTACATCATTACTGTACGGTCTATTACAACAAAAAGCTTATCTCCTAATTCTGACTTACTCTTTCTAGCCAAGATTCGTCTTTCAGGCTTATCAAGCGCAAAGTCTAGAAGGATCATTGTATGCTTAGCATTTCCAATCTGCTTCATAACATCAATAAGCGTCTGTGCTTCATACTTACCATTAAGGCAGACTACCCTGAAGCCATCTCTCGATGCCGCTGATCCAAATGCAGCAATGGGATGTGTATAGTTTTCTCTCTTACCACCTTTTGCTGCAATAGTCTTTACATTATAGTTTTCAAAACGTCCTATCGGAGACATCTGCTGTACAGAGCTATCATCTACATTAAAGCCGAAGCCTGATAACAATCCGAGCAATCTTTCCTTGCCAAGATTACTTCCTCCCGGAAGCCAGTTGTCTGCAAGACGACGACCTCCTCTTTCTCCTTTATTACGCGTTCTATAACTTACAAGTGTTGCAAAACTTGAATTTCCTGTTACAGGCTTATAATAATCAGAATAGTCTTCAAGGAAATCCTTTAAGAAATGCTCTTCAATAATATTTTCATAATCATCATCTACCTGTGATGCACGAGCAAGAAGATCCTCTGCAACAGTGTAATTCTGATTATTGATAGCAATCTGTATCTTAGTGATTTTCTTTTCTTTCTCTTCTGTAGACAATCCAGAAATCACAGTATCTTTGAATGCCTCAAGTTGTGCAAGCAAATCCTTTTCCCTTGACTTGGCCTGTCTCTTAATTTCTTCTAAATATGCGTTCATAACTTTGGCAAAGAAACCATAGTTCGAACTTACACATGCCCACTGATACCATACATCCACAATCTGAAGAATCTTCTCTTTTTTGTCCTCAGATGAATTGGAATTATCAATCTGGCCAGAAACATATGCCAACTCAAGATCTCCAATGAACTGCGTTTTCCTTAAATCAGCAGTTTCTTTCACATACTCTTCGCCATCATTTATATTCTGATTAAATCCATCAACTATGAGATCCGGCGCAGTTTCTCTAAGATACTGAATTATCAGCCTAGCGCTACCATAGTCATCTCCACCATCTTCCAAAATCTCCTTTAGTCGATTAACTGGTTCAACTGGCTTGGCTTTCGCAAACTCCAAAATACGATACTCTGGTTGCAGCTCTTTAATATCTGATAACCTAGTATCCAAATCCGGGCAGAAATTGTCATCCAGAAGAATATGATCCGTCATCAAAAAAGGTGCATAGAAAAATCTATGTTCATATTCCTCATATGTCCCATTTATGCAGCGTGACAATTCATCTAACGATGATCTTATTGCTTCAAGACCTGCAAGCTTATCCTCTTCAAAGGATTTGCTCTCAATATCCTTAGTGATAGCATTCATTGCATCTTCAATGTCTGCCAGAAGAGGCTTTCTGATTTTCTTGTATGCTATAGAACTACTATCCTCAGTCTGATCATTTGACATTTCAACGAGATTGCACCAGCGTATCATTATCTCGAGTGCCTTTGTTGTTACATTAACAATATTGCTTCTCAAATGGCTCATGAGATCAGCTCTGATTCGATACATCATCTTATCACCAGCCTTATCCCAATATTCCATTATAAAATCCCACAATAAGTCTGCATCAATATTGTTTTCAGATAGTGTATTTCCCTCTTTGATGAACTTTTCTTGAAGGAATTCAACAACAAGTGGCTGCAATTCCTTATCATTATCCACCACTATCTTAATGTTTTGACCAATCTCACTTCCTTTATCCAACAAAAGTTTCTTTGTCTCAAGGAAACGTCTCTGACTTGCCTTCTCTGACTTTTTGGCTATGATTGTGCTCTCATAGAACAATTTCGCATCTTGCTGAACTTTCTTAATCTCACCATCAAGCTGTGCAATACTCTTGGCATGATAGTCTGCATAATAGTCCATTCCTCTGTTCTGTTCATCTTTAAACTCAACCAATTTATATAAGACACTACTCAGAGCAGGGTATTCATCTATTACTTCATATGCCTTGATTGCATCATAAACCCCTTTGATATTATAGTCGTAGCGAACCTGGTTAGAGAAAAATGTCCTCATTCCGATAGCAGTCATAAGAGACTCGGAGAAATAGTTATGGACATCCGGAACCATGTCAAAGACAGTATTTGCAGAATAAACGCAATGTCTCATAGGGTCATTAAAAGCAAATGCCAGTAATTCATATAAATAGTTATATTTAGAATTCTTATTAGCAATTGACTTTGCATAGGCTGTTGTGCAGTAATACTTTCTGTTCAATATGAATCTATAAACTATCTTCTCTGCATTGTCTGAATCCTTACTATCATCATTTTCAACAGATAATACTTCGGATTTTATTTCAGAAGGCTTCTTTACTTCATCGTCTGCACTAATCACTTCCTCAGGTGCAGTATCATGTTTTTCAACATCTGACTCTTCTGTTAAATCGTCTGAATCATTCTCTTCCTCTTGATTCTTTACAATATTCCATAATTTCTCAGCACTTATTTCCTCATTTGTAGAGAAAATTTTAAAGACGTCCTCATCTGCTCCATAAATATATACAGCAGAATCATCTAGTCCATTTATATGCTGATCTGATACAATCTTCGCAATTGAACGGCCTTTTTCTACATTCGCTGCAGCAAATATTATTCGAGACACTTCCATTCCTTGGCCGGCAAATTCTTTTATTGCTTCCAAAACCAAATCACATTCACTATATTCAGTCCAGAATGCTCCAACAATAATATTGCATTTTGCCTTTAAATTAGCATCATATGACATATAGGCGAATGATTCAGTGAATACCCTGTTTTGAGCCGAAAATGATTTGATATCATTCTCATAGTACCCGTCATTATCATGCATATACAGTTTTAACATCGCGACTCTTGCAGCTGCACTCGATGCTCGATCTTCAATTGGCTCTCCAAACTCCTCTACACGATGCTGCCTGATTTCGACAAATTTGCTAGCTTCTTTGTAAGTAAGAGCCTTTTCTAATCGCATTGTTGAACAGTAAAAGTCACCAACCGGATTGAGTTTATATTTTCGCAAATAGCCCTTACGTAAAAGGAACTCCATGCTCGCCTCAGCAATATTCTCAGGAATATTAAATCTCTTTTCCATTAATTCAGTAGATATATATGGAAATTTATCAACCATCTGAATGATGCTCTTAAGGGCTTTGACATTACCCTTTCTTAAATCACCAGTAAATACACTTGCTGATAATTTCTTCGATTCAGCATCGCTCTTATCACAAGACAATAATCCGAAATCTTTTTCTTCAAGCGCTATTCCTTCATTTTTCGCAGCCAAAGTAAACGCAGATTCTACCTTTTGTTCTTCTGCGATGTCATCTTTCTTGTGCTCTATCTCTTCACTAACCACTTCATCAATCTCAGTTGATTCGACTGTAGCAACATCTATTGAATCATCTTTTCCAGAGTCTTCAGAGGCTTGTTGAATAGCAGATGTATCCTTCACTTCCTTTGCTAAATCTTGCTCATCACTCTGCTCATCTTCATTATCATCGACATTATCCGGTATAAAATAACTCTTTCCTGATAATCCACGGGTAATCCTTGATGGATAGCTATAATGCTCCTCAAGTGAATCGAGAATATCAGTTCCCTCGTCAGTATTTAAATCCTCATACTCCAAAGCTTTCATGAACAGCTGTGGACCAGCTATTTCTTCGCTTATCTCATCAACAGAATTAACTTCTCCAGAATTGATCCTTTCCAGTAATGCTTCTGCATCTTTCTGAAATGGCTCCAAAGCCAGAGCAAGCTTAGATACAAGTGACTGAACAGAAATATATCTCTTCAATTGTTTTTTTACATCATTGAGCTGACTCTTTAGAACTGCAGATTTACTATTCTTTAGTGCTTCACAATAGTCATAAAAAGAACTGTTACTATCAGGTAATTCTTCATCATCCAGTTCTTTCTCGGCAAATTCACATACAGTCTCATATTTTTCGCACAAGCGATCGATTATTTCATCAAACTCCTGGCGTTCTATTGTACTTGGAACTTTTCCTTCGGAAATCAAGGCAAGCATACTTTCAAGCTTGCTCTTTGAATTTTCTGCCAATCTGTTAAACTCTGCCAAAAAAGCCTCAACATTAAGAACACCACCATCTTTTATATCAATCCTTTCCTCAACATCAGGAAGTTTTTCTATTTGGTGGGTTAAATTGACACAATCATTCTCTGATAATAGCTCTTTATTTGCTAATTTTTCCTTGATAGCTACTACATCCTCTTTTATATTGTCATACTGTGTTTTCTTAGCCATAGCCATACCCCTATTTAATAATTTCATATCTGATATTTGATAATGCTTTTGTATTGAGGCCCTCTCCTTCTAAAAGAGCCCTTCCATCCTCTGAACTATTTAGAATTATAATTTGATCAACAAGGCCAGAATTGGCTATTCCTTTTAACTTGGAAATATGTTCATCAATTTTTTCATCAAATATTCCAGCAAAAACATAATTTACATCTGCAGAACCATCTACTTCACACCCAAACACCATATCCTTAGAATTATCCAGTGAAAAAATTATATGCTCGGCGTTCCCCCTTAACCTTTTAAAATACTCATTTATCATTTCTACTCGCCTAACATATAAATTGCTCCACTTGAATGATTCATTGACAACCGCTTGAGGAATGACAGAAGTCGACAAATCCTTGCGGATTTTAGAAAATAACTTTTTGCTTTTTAGTGTCTTCTCGCCCTTATTACTTAAAACATAATAATGCGTCTCCTTTGAACCTGTGACTATCTCATCCAAATAACCTTCATCAACAAGAAGACTATCCTTTCCATCACTTAATTCAGCATCATCAACTGGTATCATTTTTTCCCAGCCAATTCTAACGAGTTGCTTTAAATACTCTTTCTTTTCTAATAGCTCAGATATAATCTCTTCTTCATCGAATTTTCTTTCAGAATTATCTCTCACCTTGGAAAATGCCTGCATTTTCCGCGCCTTAAAGCCAATCAATGAATCCAGATACTTATTCAGCATGTAGAGAGCATCTGCTTTTTCCGGATCTCCAGGAATCACACCTTCATCAAATTTCTTTATAATTGCATCAAGGCTTTCAATGAGTTGCATTATCATCTCATCGTTTTCCTGGCGGAATATTTCTGCTTGATTATTCATAATAATATAAACCTCCCATCGCTCTAGTACATGCTACGACCTTTTGATTCTTTGTCATTCCATTTGCATATACAAATACTTCTGGGAACTCCAATCCTTTAGCGGCATATATTGAGTAACATTCTTTTACATCATCCTCTGGCTTTTCAGATGTAGTATCAAGATATACGATATTGCCCAGGTCTAATCCAGTGTTCTTGCAAAGCTTTTCAAAGGCTTCCTTGTCCTTAACAATTATAACCAGATTCTTGTTAACAATAACGTCGCGCGCTTCATTCCAATCAGAAATAACAACTGGATTTTGGCTTTTCTTAACCTTACCCAGGTAATTCATCTTTACGCCAAACTGCTTATTGCAGAAGTCTACTATTGCAGCTGTATTTCTGTAGTTTGTTTCCAGTGGATAGATCTTCTCTATACCAGTTTGAGCCTTCCAATCACTTATTCCGCATGATGCATGTAAAACCTGATCTACGTCTCCAAAAATATTAAACACAGCCTTTGGATATAATCCATGTAGAATATCATAATCTGCTCTATGAAGATCTTGACCTTCATCTATGCAAATCAGATTGAATTGAGGCAAACTAAAGCTGGGATGAAGCTTCATATATATCCTTATGTAGAACAGTAAATCTGCCTTATACAGAATCCTACTCTCTTTGCGTTTTCCGTCTGCCAGTTCTTCAATCTCCATAGTTTGAATACTGTATTTTTCTTTAACTGGAGCTAATGCGTTCCAAACTTCTTTCTCAAAGACAGTGCTCTCAATACGTGAGAGGAAATACCTTGCCTGCTGCATCTCTGACCGTAGCAATGTACTTTTAGCTTCTTGTCCATCATGTTCATTTGCGACATTCCTTAGCCATTCAGCATATTCTTCCATCTTTGTAGAAATATCTTCTACTTCAACACCTAAATTCTTGATATTCTCATTTATCTCTTCCTGGCGCTTTTGGTATCTTGTAATTACATTCTTTGGCTTTTTATCTCTTGTTATGTCCTGAATCTCATTATTGGCAAGGCCAATCAGTTCATCGTAATAATCAAGTTCTTCTACAAAAGCAGAGTAACTTTTTCCTTCAGTAAGATCTTTTACAATAAATATCTGTTTCGCATATTTAGCGGGTGCCTGTAAATCAGTACCTCTATCAACTTTCCTGCTTATAGTTTCAAGTTCTGCGATTGCATTGCTAACCTGCTTCTCTCTTAAATCTATCCACTCTTGTTTTTCTTTTTCAATATCTTCAAGACTCTGAATGGCCTTTGCAAGTTCTTCCTGATTATTTATATTCCTAGCCAGTTCATCTTTATTTCTTTGAAGTTTTCTTTGCGTTGATTCTAATGATTTAACGAGTTTTTCATACTCTGATCGCTTATTTTGGTACTCCTCATTTTCTTGAAGAGACTTTTCTCTCTCATCAAATACAGTTATAGCTTCATCTAATTTTTTTACAATATCGCTAATTACGCTTGATGATATTCTTGCAGGAATCTCGATTCCAAGTGCATCACACCCTGCCTTGACATAACTATTTATAGCTTTATCTATTTCAGATTCAATACCACTAACGTTTGCCTCATCATAGATTTCATGTAAGTATTCATCGGGAAGATACTCCTCTGTCGTCTGAAAAACATATTGACGATCCATGAAACGATCATCATATTTTCCCAACATTTCTATGTACAAATCTGAAATCGAACAGTCATTAATACTAGTTAACTGATACCTCTTCATCAGTCCTGATGAATAATGTCGGAAAAGCTTTGATGGGGTAATAAGCAAAACCTTGTCCCAACCATCTTTAGCCAAAACTGCTCTAAAGAAGAACAGTCTATGAATCAAACACTGTGATTTACCTGATCCAGCACATCCTTGAACAACAAAGTTCTCACTTACATCCGATCCAATAATCTCAAACTGTTGAAGCTGCAGCGTAGATATGATATTTCTAAGTGAAGGGTCACTACGATTTTCATCAAGCCTTGACTCCAGCAACTCATCTGCAGTAACCTGTGTTGTCTCCGGTTTTGGATAATACTGGTTAACATTCCTAAGTACTCTGCTCTCGATATCGGTATCGCAGATTAATTGAGCAATAAAGCTAAATACTTCATCGTTAACTTTGTATGATGCCCTTTTTCCATTTTTTGCTTGGTAGCATGAAAACAAAGCTCCAGAAATTGGCCTTCTATCATCCTGTTTAAATGGCAATAACATTCCACCATTTTTTATTGGAACGGATTCATCCAATGTCTCGCAATCAGATAAAAAATAATCATCTTCGTATCCGTCACCATCATACTTCACCTTGACATGCGCAAAGTAAGGCCTATCGTACAGCATTCCAACCAAACGTTCCGTCTTATGCCTTCTTTCCCTCGCTCCTGCCAGTTGCGAATTTGGCACAAAAGCATCTTGATCCTCGAACGCTCCATGATCTAATGTTTTCTTGGCAGAAGTAACATCTCCAGCTGCTTCCTCTTTGCGTCTGTCTAATTCCCCATATACTTTCTCTTTAAGTTTTTCTTCATCCTTAAATAGATTGACCTGAGTAACCGCCATATTATTAGCTCCATATAATCTTTAAATATGAAAAGCGAGGAAACAACGCCCCCGCTTCCAATATTATAGCATCATTTGATGCTAATTTTGGGCCATATTCCGTGTTTGTTATGCTATTTTTATAGTTCCATAAATATGCTCCAGCTATAGATTCTAAATGGTCCATTATTTCTTTGAAAGTGCATCGAGCATTTCTCTTCTATAATCCTCTTTTCCAATTGTATAAGAATAATGCTTTACCTTTACTATCTCATACTTACTATCCACATATGACGTTAAAATCTCATGAACTTTCCCACCAAGCGCCACCAACACCGGTTTTGTCCCCAGTATTTCTATTTCGCGTTCAAACAACGCAATGTTTTCCTCAACCACTTCAGGATGACTGCTCAAGAACCTTGACACCTTACTTGAATCCACTTCTGCGTGATGCTTAATGATATCAGTTATATATCCGCCCCAATAAGGAGTGTCTTTGAGGGCGTAACGAAGTTTATAATCATGTTGCCTTCTGTTATCAGTACTATGGAAATTACCCCAAATTCTAACTGATGGAGATCCAGGCTTTGGAATATGTGTACTGGAACAATTGAGACCTACAAAAACATAATTCGGATTCAAAACATCCAACAGATCACTACTTTCGAACACGGAAAGATCTCCCACTCCAGACTTGGGACTATCTACAGCAGGAGCCCAAACAGCCCAACTTGATATCGTTCCAAATTCTTTTTTCATTGTTTCATATCTCTGTTTTGAAATCATAGCAGTCCTCTCCCCTATCTGCGAATCACTTCTTATGACAATAGTATCTCATATCACAGTTGGCACACGACTTTTTATCCTTGGCCTTATGACTAAAGTCTTTAGCATGGATATGATCAACAACATCGTCAAATTCCCGTATTGTTTTATCCAGACTATCCTTAGATTTGTCAAAAGAAACTAATGGATTACCGGATTCATCACCTGTATAATACAAATGCATCTTACTGACTTTTCTTCCGGTCTTCTCCTCTACAAGATATGCATAGACTTCCAATTGCTTTCTGTATCTTTCAAAGAGTTCATTCTCCATCGTGTTATCAGGCTTCTTCTCGGATTTGAAGTCAACAATCTCGACAGTATCTCCTTTTCCCCTGATAAGATCCACTTGACCCATGAGGATATAATCTGGTTTTACCAATGATACTTCTACCTCTGCCTCCTGAATTCTGGACCAATCAGGGCCATTTTTCTGCACATACCTTAGAACCTGCTTATATGCTGTTTCTATCTGCTGTTGTCCCAAATACGAATGTTCTTTCTTAGACAACGTATTGTAATTTGTATTAAGCCAATCCCTGATGTTGTCAGCATCTATCACATCTTCCTCATTGCGAAGTGCAGCTTTATGAACATCTTCAATAGTCTCATGCACAAGAGTTCCAAAGAGTGTCGCACCTATTCTCTTTTGCTCAAAGCCCAATTCTTTAAAAAATTTGTATTGAACAGAACAATTCTCATACAATGCGATGTGTGATGTAAAAGAGAATGTGTCTTTTAAGTTTACAGGCTTTACTTTATCAAGCTTAATCTTTGTCAAATCAACATCTTCATATGATTCCAATCGATCATACATACCTTTAAAGGCCCAACTTGGTGTACGCCAAAATCCCCTCGGAACTTCAGCGCAGGAAAGAACAAGCATATTCTGCGCCCTTGAAAAGGCTGTATAGTATAGCCGCCAGAAATCGAAATATATGATGTCATCATAGTGTTCAAAAGTCTTCCTGTGATAATACTTGGACTCGACCTTTCTTAGTAGCATTGCCAAATCCCGTTCTCTGGTATTTTCTCTGGGATAAAGATGAAGTGAATCAACAATTACTACCGGAAATTCCATTCCTTTGGACTGATGAATAGTCATAAATGAAACGCAACCACTTGGTGCATATTCAGCATCATCTTCATATTCTTGTATTCCACCGTCATGAAGAAATCTGAAGAATGTATTGAATAACCACTCCACATCTCTTTCTATGCTCTTCCCTGACAAGACATCAATTCTATGAATATACTCATAATTCCCCAGAACTGAAGAAAGCATTGCCAGATTGCGCGCTGGTCTCTCATCGACCACACCAGATTTCATATCTATTCCGATATAATCACTGAAGGGTTCAAATTGTAATAGTTGATATAAAAGATCCACAAACGCATAATCTGTACTCTTGCCAGCCAAAGTACTATGCACTTTCTGTTTCTCATCAATCCACTTTTTCAACGGATTCTTTCTATCAGATATCAGCTCCTGTGCACAATAAATACATTCGTCATAATACTCATATAGCTTGTCAAAATCATATGCGAACTGTCTTTTTTCAAGCTTATTCGCATAATCCGGAAAGCAAAGCATTAAACATCCAAGTACTTCCATAACTTCCTGGCGTGCAAAAAACATATCCGATCTTGGCGAATATACCTGAATACCATTTTCTTCCAGATAATTGATCAGACCTCGTATCTTGTCATTCTTAACAGATTTAGTCAGAAAAGCTATCTGATTAAGATCAGTAAGCTGCTTCTTCTTTTTCAATGAAGTTATAAAGGCAAGGACATTTTCATGCCAGTCAGTAGGATCATTGCCTGAGCATTTGAATACAGATGTCCCATTATAACAATTTGCTTTCTCCGCCTTTATGATCTTATCGAACCTGAAATTCCCCCAATCAAAGAAATGATTATAATCTCCTGTTTCATGCATCCATTGATTATAAAAATCTATTATTTGAGCTTCCGAACGATAATTATTAACAAGTTTTACCTGCTTACACTTATTCTTAGGAAAATGTGACGGAAATTCCAGGATGTTTCTGATGGTCGCACCTCTAAACCTATAAAGGCCCTGATCATCATCACCAACCACACAAATATTCTTTCTTTTTCCCGCAATCATAAATACCAGTTCTTCCTGGATGAAGTTAGTATCCTGGTATTCATCAACCATCAAATACTTTATCTTCTGCTGCAGTTCTTCCAGAATTTCATGATGCTCATTGAACAACCTGTATGTTTCCGTTTGCAAACCAGAAAAATCAATATAATTCTCCTCTTCAATAATTTCCTGGTACTTTTTTACAATATGTGCAAGGCCTGAAATCTGCGGATCACGATCTTTAAGCATCTTGTCTACATCTACTAATTCTTCTACCAGTGAATTTACATATTTAACAATCTCACCCGCCGGATTCCATGCGCTGTCTTTGGTAATAACCGCATCATAATTAGGCAGTCGTCGGAATTGACCTATTTTCTGAAACACAAGATACTGCTGCTCAAATTGATCAAGTGCTCTGTAATTCTTTTTTAACCTGGTATACTCAAGATGCTCCTTAAGAATGCGCAAACAAATAGAATGAAATGTGCCGATGTACATCTCATTGAGATCAATAGAAACTCCAACTGCATACAACTCATTAGTTACACGTGTAATAAGCTCTTTAGCAGCTTTTTCCGTAAATGTTGCAACCATTATTTCTTCTGGATGCACGTTCTTTTCTGTAATCAAATATACAACTCTCTTAACAAGAGTATAGGTCTTTCCTGTTCCGGGACCTGCAATTATCAGCAATGGTCCTTCAGTAGTCTGTATTGCCTCTTTCTGTGCATCATTAGCATTCCCAAAATCAAAGCCTTTCCTTGAGCTCCTGGTTTTGGGCACTGCTTTTACTTTTTCTTCCATAGCAGTGGTTTTAGGTATCTGATTGCCATAATTGGACATATCGATATTCTCTCTGATTATCTTATATGCCCAATTTGTGACGCGTTTACTTTCAGAGACTACAAATTCCTGACCACGGCCAACAGATTGAAAATATCCTTCCTTCTTGAAGCAATCCTTATCATGCATGGAGATGTTTACATTTTTAAAGCACGCAGGCAGCAACCATCTTGATCTGGATTGCCCTGGCATTGTAAGCTGCACCTTCTCAGAAAACTTGAATACGCCATACCCCGGTAAGCCAGTGTCTTCACCATCGATTATCAGTTTCTCTGAAGCTATATACATAGTATTATCAAGACTCACAGATTTTGCATGTGGGTGCCAACTGTATCTTCCACAGGCCGGGCCATGGACAATACTTCCTATCTGAAGATATCCATATAAGGCATGAATATCCCTGCCACCTCGCTTGTACTTTATGTTTCCATCTACTTCCTCGGTTTCGCGGAACCACCCAAAAAACATAAACAAGTCGCCTCTCTCAACGCCTTGGTTCTCCAGGTGTTTCTCCGCTATGCTGGCTTGACCAAAAATGGGTACCCAATTCTCAGGAAGCTCTTTCCTTGCATTAGGTCTTAAATCCGGATCCAAATGGCAAAACTTTGCAAACTCAGTTTGTCCGGGTTTCAATTCCTTCCATAACTTCGAATATGTTGTTTCACCATAACGAATCTGGCTAAATCTTAAGCCACTTCCACCCTGAGGAATAGGAAAAGAAAGCATGGTCCCATCCGGGAGTATAGGACTAGCTGTTCCACCGTTGTCAGCATCAAAACCTTTTCTGGAAAGAATTATCTTCATAGCACTCCTCTACCAAATATGCTTGTTTTGTCTATGATATTCAATAAATGGCACATTCTCTTCTGTAAGTTCAATTTTCATGTTTTCATTTATGCCAAGCAGCTCGTAATTCTCTTCATCGATAAGAGATGAAATAAGTATTGAGCCATCATTTTCAAATGCAATATACCCCTGATCAAAAAGTTTATCGTGATTAGGGCATAACAGAAGTCCATTTTCTACCGAAGTCTTCTCCTTTGCAGCACTTTCAACCCAAGGCTTAATGTGACTGGCCACCAAAAGTTCTTTCATATTCATTCCACAAAGTGCACACTGGCCATATCTATCAATAAGCTTCTGTCTGAATTTTGACTGATTAACTCTGGCTTTCGTTATTACTTCACGCTCTTCTCCAAGGATTTCTTCCTCTTCTATTTCACTATCATCAAGAACGACTTCATCAGTCTCTAAAGCAGCTTCGTTAATGATAATTTCATCCTCACTGAAGTATTTGAGTATATTATCATCAACATCAATCTCATTAAAATAATCCAGTGCTTCTCCGGTAATAGTTCTTGGAGTTCTTATCTGCCCCAAAATCCCATGTTCTTCAAGAGCCTTTGCACCAAATAGATCAGACTCAACAAACTCCTCAAGAATAGTTAATCTCATTGTATTTCCATATGACACAGGATCATAATCCTGTATTTCATCATCTGTTACACCGGTGATATATTTCCTATCATCTATTTCAGAATAAGGCATATCAGCTTTGACAACCTGACACTTAACCCTGACCTTCTGTATTGGCTTCCCAAGATAAATATATACAATATCTCCTTCTCTTAGCTTATAAACACCCTGATTCCAATCCAGTGTTCCAAGCTCATTAAAAGCCCTGACTGTGTCAAATGACTTGTTTGCTGAAATAAGCCACTTCACAGGCTCATGCATCTCAGCTTTTACATTTTCTTCCTCAAGCTCGTCAGCAGTATTAAGCGGGTTCTTCTTTAGAA
This sequence comes from Butyrivibrio sp. AE3004, assembly GCF_000703165.1. Taxonomy (NCBI): domain Bacteria; kingdom Bacillati; phylum Bacillota; class Clostridia; order Lachnospirales; family Lachnospiraceae; genus Butyrivibrio; species Butyrivibrio sp. AE3004. The sequence goes on along the minus strand of NZ_JNLQ01000002.1, from coordinate 136,156 downwards.
TCTCAATTGCCTTATCAATCTCAGTTCTTTCAATCTGAATTTTGTAAGGGCGAGTAGATTCACCATTCTTGAACCATTCTTTGCCCAGTTCAGAGCAAAGACGATCTCTGTCCTTGCCGTCCTTGTAACAAGTAATCAAGTATCCGTTTACACCGTCATCTGCATCTTGGCGATATATTACAGAAGACTTTCCTCCCATAATTGCATACGCCTTTGACAAATCTCCTTTGGAATAATCAGAAGAAAAGACTATACCATTTTGCTTCATATGTTCCACTAAAGCGCTTAGCACATTTCGTTCGTCAGAAGCTTCAAGATTTCTCTTTCCTGGCTTTGTATTTGTTCCAAATCCTGATGCTAATGCCAATAAGACAGGTTCTGCCTGGCTAATTGATCTAAAGCGAAGCGCTATCTCATATTGAGAATGTTTCAAATGATTATCAAAGAATTCTTTTCCAATTCTCTTAACTTCATTGTAAGCCGGAGTGTCCTCACCAACATACACTTGGATATCCAGTCTCTTAAGTACCACCTCTGCTCTAGTAGCAGGACTTCCCGTTCCAAGCCTCCAAACACAAATAGTGTTTTCTTTCTTTCTATAATTTGCTTTTTCATTTATTTGCAGTAAGTTTTGTATATGATCTCTATCATTTTCATCAAATCTCGGTTGCATATGAAATCTCTCCATTTTCCGCCAAATATTAGCTAAATATTTTAACGATTCAGAAGCCCATGTAAGCGAGCACAAACCCACATGATAATTATATCACGGCTCATTTTTACGTGTTCTTAATATCGATAATCGCTATAAAATAATAAACTGCAAAAGGCCTATTCTCTGATACTCATTCCAGAATTATCTTCTGACTTATATGAGTGTAGATAATAGGTTTTCTTTCCATTTTCATTCTGGATCATGAAAATCTTTTCAGAATTCATCATCATACATTCATAATTATCAAAATCCGTCAAATAAAGCCTATGATCTGAGCGTTTCTCAAAATCAAGATTTAACAGTGATAGTAAAACGATTACTACATTGTTTTCTTCCGCTAGCCGTCTCAACTCACGAATAGAATGCTGCTCTGAAAGCTTTTCATCTTCAGTTTTTACAAGCTGAAGATAATCAACGACCACAACTCCTATATTTTTCTCTTTAATCAGTTCTTTAGCCCTCTTCACAAGATCATCAAGCCTATTGCATCCATCCTCAAATATAATTGATGCCTTATCCAACTCTGATTCTGCTCCTGGGCACAATTCATACATCCTTTTCTTTGTCTTATCTGCTCCTTCTGCAAGTGATACGTACAATACAGGCATGTTCTTATTTATAGCTATCATTGCTGTGGTCTCCAGCGCATATGATGTCTTCCCTGCAGCAGGCCTTCCTCCAATGATATTCAATGTTCCTTGTCTGTATCCCGGTACTAATGAATCTAACTCTTTCACTCCTGTTGTTATTATTCTTCCTCTTTCCATGTAATTACTCCTTCTTATAAAACAAAACCGATTTACAATATGCTTCTTTTTGTGCCACTACTAATCTTTCTGCTCTCCATTAAAGCTGTTACAAAAGGGCACAGGGACGAAAAACAGTACATGACCATTCCCCGCCCCAACTTATGTTGTAAGAACATTGACTTTGTTTACCTTACGCTAATATATTACTTTTTTATGTGTCCAATATTCTCCCCTTAATAAACAAAATCCAAAGCAAAATCCAAAAAAACCAACCTATAAAAAATCAGCAAAGGATCCATCTGGATTTCTTTGCTGATTCTATCTTTTTTACTGTTTATTACTTCGTTTGTCTAGTGAAACACAACTGTACTTAGTAAATCAAGAATTTGCTCCCATTATTCGTCTTGCATAGAGCAGTTCTCTTTCGACTATAGAATCTAATTTTTCACGGATGTTTTCAAATTCTACATTTAAGTCTAAATTATCAATACCGATATGATTATTCCCCATCATGTAGTCCGCCTTAGCTTCAAGCTCTTCATCAGTTTTTGCATACAATAGCAACCCCGAAACATTACCTGTGTTATCGTTATCATAGTTCTTCACGTATGTATAAATCTGATAAAGATTTCCAGACATTATTGTCTGTTTATCAAACTGCTTTTGGAAAGAACTTTTTGAATAATACTTAGCATCGATTATTAACGTCTTAGGTTTATTATGCAGCACAATATCCGTTTGCATTGTAGGTAGCAATGTCATATCTGTTGATTCCGGTACATCCCACGGTATCTGCGGTGAATGCGGTCGCAGTTCCGGATAGTGCTTTTTATAATATTCCAGAATGAAATTCTGGAACAAATGCCACATCTTCTGATCATCAACAAATGTTGCAATTTTATAAATGCCCTTATCAGTTGTAATAATCATCCCTTCAATCATAAGCTGGCTAATTCCAAGTAATAGCCTATAGCTCTGATTATTACGCTGAAATCTAATAGATGACCATTGTATGTTTTTCAAATCAGCAACTTCATCAATAGTTGAAAAAAACAGCAAAGATTTCTTCATTTCCTTTTTATACTGTTCCTCAACCTCACTACTGCTCAATAGCAAAAGCATAGAAGACTTAATAATCTGATTGAATATGTTATTCTCCGATAACTCATCAAAGTCACACGTTACAAGTTTTCTTTTTTCAATCTTATTTCTAATTGTACCCTGAAGATTAATCTTCCCATGTATGACTGACAAATCTTCTGTTTTTTCAACATATTCTTTATAAAGGCCTTGTTTAAGCTGGAGGTTTACACCCCTGCTCAGAATAGCGGCAAACATATTTTGAATATTATCAAATTCCTCTTTAGCGACGTTTTGAAAGCCTTCATGATTTAGGGAACTGAACGCATAAGAAAGCATATGATATATGTTTTTTATCAATATCCTTCTATCTCTTGTCATTGAAATACCCCATGTAAAATGTTTTCCCATTTCTGAAGTTTTGTATTGTCATCAAACCAATATTCACTAAGCATAGGAATAATATCAAAATCAACAATATCTTTCAGAACATCATCTGTACACTCATCTATATTGCAGAAATAACTATGTCCAATGCAGAAACCTTTTCCCAATGATGGATCTTTTAAAATATCTCCATTTAGTTCCTTTATCTTCTCTACCAAAGTATCAAATGTTGCACTATTAAAGCCCTTTTGATAATTTAAAAATCCTTCTGAGTCAAATCCCGGTTCCATATCAAAGAAACTAAACCTTCTACGAAGAGCATAGTCAATCATTGCAAGGCTTCGATCCGCAGTATTCATCATGCCAATGATATGCAACCGCTTGGGCACCGTAAACTCTAATCCGTTATAAGCTAAAGTAGCCTTTTTATCGCGGTAATCAGCCTCAATAAGCATAAGCAATTCTCCAAAAATCTTGCTCATATTACCACGATTGATTTCATCAATTATAAAGAAGAAATCTTTATCCGGATGATTTTCAGCTTTTTTGCAAAATCTATAAAAAATGCCAAATTTAAGCTTAAATCCCTCGTCAACAGGCTTATATCCCATCATAAAATCTTCATAAGAATAATTCTGATGGAATTGAACAAACTCAATGCGATCCTCATCTATTTCTCCCATAATTGAATAAGCCAGTCTTTTTGCTGCAAAGGTCTTACCAACACCAGGAGCACCTTGAAGGATTACATTCTTTTTCTTTTTTAATACAGCAGCCAATCTATCATACTTAGCTTCTGTCATATAAACCTGCTTAAGGAAATCATCTTTTGTATATGGAGTGTTGCCTTTTGTAGCCGGAGCAGGGTTTTCTTCTCGTATCATATCGAGAATAAATTCATATTCTCCTTTTGTAAGCTTAAAAAGGCTACCTTGCTGCATACCAAAGTACTCCATTTTTTCAAGTTCAGAGCACTCTTTAAGCGTAGAGAAATCTATAGGAGAAGTCAGGCCTTCTAGTTTCTCAAAGTATATTTTTTCGCCATCTTGTTCCGCACTTATTCTAAGAATGGCTACAATCTGCTTTACCGGTGTAGATTCATAACCGATCACCATGTCTCCAGCCTTAGCATCAAGGAAGTTTTGGAAAATGCGCCTCTTATTACCATTATCATTGTAAAGCGTATAATCCTGTACCTCTCCTACAGGCATGCTTGACATACTCCAGATCTTAGGATTTGCATTTAAAAACCAATAATTCATGCCAGAAGTATCACCTTTTAGCAAATCGTCTTTAGTCACACCAAAGTATGGCTTTAATATGTTTTCCTCAAATAATGCATAATCCGCTTCAGGAACAGGAATACATGTAGAATTGAAATTAGGTGTCCACCACTTCTTTTCTCCCGAATATGCATTTTTATCTCGTGATTCTGCAATTACTGTATAGCTTCGTTCGCACCAGCCATCTTGCTTTTCCGGATTTTCTTCAACTTCATCCGTATCAATTCTTCCGAGCAGTCTTACACTATTACCACGGCACATATAGAAGAAATCGCCTTTCTTCATGTTTGCAGTAAAATCTTCTCCCTGGCTAACGCTTGATTTTGCCATAGCCGCAGTATCTTTATGAACCACGATAACTCTTCTTTTATCGAAAGTTATCGCCTCTGCATCGGTAATACAATCATTTCCGTGACTAATCTTCCAAAAACGGGGAGCAAGATTTGCATAAAGCTTTACCTTTGATAAATCTACTCTCTGAAGTGCTTCGAGTAACTCATCTCGTAGTTTCCAGACATATGCACCTTCTTCATCTTTCTTTGCGGTCTTTCCGACGTAAAGAACAGGCCAATATCTACTATTTTCCTCATCGCGAGGCATAATTGGACACCCTGTCTTCTGTACTATTCTCTTTGCCAATGCGGACGATCCAGAATTATAAAAATTCTTGCTTTCACCATACTTTATTGAAAGCTGGGTACATGTAGCTTTTCCGCCATAATCAAGCATTCGCTTCATTATTTCCAAACTACTATCAGTAAAAACATCATTATCATTCAATAACGCTTCCCAATCATCAACAGAAAGGGCTGGCGTATAATCTTGAGGCCACCATTCATCTGTAGATGCAGACTGATTATCACTACTTATGTATCTGCTAATATAGAATCCAACATCAATCGTAAGAGTCCTTAACTCCGGATCAGGATAGCATGTACCAGTTAGCTGAGATGCTAACATATTCCTCAGTTCATCATCCTGCTTAATCTCATCGCAGATTTCATTGTAGAATGATAGGAAATTACGAATATTGTCAGCATAAGCACCTTTTTTAAACTGATAGTCACTCTCTAACTCGTTTGAAACAGCCTTTATCTCTGTTAGCTTAAAAATGTAATATTTATCCGGATATCTGAGCCATAAGTATGTAGTAATCGTGTTCTCATACTGGTAGTGCTGTGCTGCGCCATTTCCATATCGCTCTAAGAGGCTGTTTGATTTCTGCTTAAAATCATCAATTCTCTGATAAACATCTTTACTTTCATCGTATAAGCTTATAAACATAGCTCGTACTTCTTCTGGCACTATTTCCGCAAATTTGATGATCATCTTTGCCGGAAAATAGTTATTAGATGCCAAAAGATTTCCTGTCTGAGAAAGTGCCTTGGTTAACATCTCATAGAAATTACCGGCATTTATCTCCCAGTTAACCTGAAAACATTGAACCGCTTCCCACTTGTATTTTTCATCTTTCCAGCGTGTTTCAAAGCTCTTTTTATATTCAGTCAGTGCTGATTTTAAGCGATATTTTTCAAACATTGCGCTAGTACCTCCCAATTTATGCGTTTCTTAAGCTCTTATATATTTCATCTGAAAATATACCAAGTACTTCTCTTTTCATTTCTTCATTTGAAAGCATCAATGAGAAGAAATCCTGATTTTGTGACAAGCCCTCAATCAGCGCATCATCAATATCATCGAAGTAAGAAAACTCGAAGTCTTTTTGAGTGTTATTCTTAGCGCTTGTCTTTAATTTTTCTGATTTCATCAGAATATCTCGAATCTGAAGCATAGCTTTAACTACAACATCATTGTCATAGTTTTTACCTGTTCTACTGTTAATCTCGTCTATTATTTCAGAAAGCCTTTTCTCTTTGTCTTCCGTTAATCCAAAATGTTCTGCTATCGGTAATTTCATTATCGGATCAGCTACGAGTTTCGGTTTTGTATGCTCTTCACCCTTTTTCTGAACAAAATTTGTAGCTTTAATTTTTCCATCCAAATTAAAGCCTCCACCCGGATGCTTGATGTTTATATATGCAAGCAAGTATGCTACGTAATTGTATTTTTTGTGAAGTTCTGTATCTTCAAAGCTTGATACTTGTAATAAGAACTCATAAAATCTAACAAAACCACGCATTACAGCTACACAATTTCTTTGCTCTTCATAATCAAAGTTATCAAGCAACTTCTTGCTTTTCTGCAGGAAGAATGTCAAACGCTGCTTATCTTTTCCAGATACTTTTTGCGAATACAAAATCTCATTTGCCGCATCAATATCTGCAGGATCAAGAATTGAATAAGCATCAATTTTGGCTTCAAGATCGTATACTGCACTCGGAGTTACAGAATTAGACAATAGAGTCGTCGTGTAATAAGGTGCAAACGCGGCTTTTATCTCTTCATATGTATTAACAAAGTCCAATACAAATGTCTTTTTATCATACGGTGCACATATACGGTTAAGCCTTGATAAAGTCTGTACAGCATTAACGCCTTTAAGCTTCTTCAGAACATACATTGCACAAAGTTTAGGCTGATCAAATCCTGTTTGATATTTATTTGCAACCAATAGAACTTGGTATGCATCCGTATCAAACTCTCTCGTCAATCGATCTTCAGAAAATCCGTTCATTGATGCCTCTGTATATTCAGTATCATCATCCGGTAATTTTACTTTTCCCGAAAATGCTACCAAAGCATGAATGCCTTCATATCCCTTCTTTGTAATATAATCCTCAAATGCCTGCCTATACTTCACCGCACCTTGACGAGACGCAGTAATTACCATTGCCTTGGCCTGTCCACCAAGTTCTTGCATTACAGATGTTCTAAAATGCTCGACAATGACTTCCACTCGTTGTGCAATATTAGTGTCATGAAGTTCGATAAAACGAGCAATCTGTCGCTTAGCTTCATTTGTCTTACACCTTGGATCTTCTTCTATCTCCTTGTTGAGTCGATAAAAAGTAGAATACTCAGTATAGTTTTGCAATACATCAAGAATAAAGCCTTCTTCTATAGCTTGCTTCATTGAATAAACATGGAAAGCTTCACGTTGTCCCTTTTTATTTAATCTGCCAAACAGTTGAATAGTAGTCGGCTTAGGTGTAGCGGTAAACGCAAACATAGAAACGTTTGCCTGTTTTCCGTTGCGTTTAATCTCGCTTGAAATTAAATCCTCAACATCAGCTTCAACCTCTTCACCAGAACCCAACGCCATCGTTACCGCCGCCATATCTTTTCCGGCAGTAGATGAATGAGCCTCATCAATAATCACCGCAAATCTCTTATCTTTCAGTCCAGAAACGCTATCTACGATATAAGGGAACTTCTGAATAGTAGTAGCAATTATTTTGGTATTACCATTTAACGCAATTGCCAAATCCGCCGAATTACATTTATCATCCATAACACGAATCAATCCGGCTTTATGTTCCATGCCCATAATAGCCTTTTGCAACTGGCGATCGACAACAACTCTATCTGTAACAATCACAATATTGTTGAATATTATTTTGTTGTCTGCATCATGAAGCGATGTAAGTCTGTGTGCCAACCAAGCTATTGAGTTCGTTTTTCCCGAACCTGCACTATGCTGAATTAAATAATTCTGTGCCGTTCCATTTTCTCGAACATCTGCCAAAGTTTTTCTTATAACATCAAGCTGATGATATCGAGGGAATATAAGATTTTCAGAACGTTTGATTTTTCCGGTAGTTTCATCAACTTTTTCTTTGGTCTCTATAAAAATAAACTTACTTATCAAATCAAGCACAGTATCCTTGGTTAGGATGTCTTCCCACATATATGACACACTGTACTTATCTTCAAAAACAGGATTACCTGCTCCGGCTGCTACGCCTTCACCATTTCCCATATTAAATGGCAGGAAGAACGTTGCATCTCCATCAAGCTTAGTTGTCATATATACTTCTTCGAGATCCATAGCAAAGTTAACCAAAGTTCCTGCTTTGAACATGAATAATCTTGTCTTAGGATTTCGATCTGTACGGAATTGATATATAGCATCTTGATACGACTGGCCTGCAGCATTGCACTTTAATTCAAATGACATTATCGCTAAGCCATTCAAAAAAATAACAACATCTATTCGTTCCTTATCACTAGCCCACACCTCTTCCATTACTGAAAAAATATTCTGTCCGTATTTCTTTGTAAGTTCAGGATTAAAAGACGTTGCAGGCTTTGTATACATCAAATCGAGTTTCTGATTTGATATTTCAATTCCGTGCTTAAGTACCTCTATCAAACTTCCACGAGTTTTAGTTGTTTCTGTATTAATAAAATTAACAATGGTTTCTTCCAAATCAGCCTTATATATCTTTCTTAAATATTCCATAGTATCAGGCTGCGTATTATTCAAGAAAGAAAAAAGCATTTCTCTATCAATAGCAAAGTAACGGTCAAAGTTCTTCGCATCTCTTATGATATAACCATTGTCCCGTTCCAATCTTTCGAGAAGATATTTCTGAAACTCCTTCTCTGACAGAATCGAAGCGTGATGAACAAGCAAATCAGCATATTTAGCGATTCTCTTTCCAGATTCAGCCGCTCCATCTGTTGAATCAAGGAAATCAACATCTGTCTTTTCACCCATTTGCATTGTCCTCCTTCCTTATAAATTCTCCTGTATCAAGTTTTATAAATTCGCTTAATTTGATTTTTCCTTCAAAATCTGCACCATACTCTCCAGCACGAGTCTGATCATCAAATTTAAAGCTATTGTTATAATATCTCCCAGTCTTTGTCTTTCTTATCAAATCATGATCAAGCATGAATTTGATAACTCTAAAATGATTAGCAATGTCATCGCCATTTAGATAAAAACAGATAACCCCTGTATCAACCATTTGCACTTCCATATTTGTGCACTTGCATTCATAGCATGCACCCGATTGAATTGCTGCTTCACAAATCTGTTGCGCAAAAGTCTGATCATCAAAGAAATACATCCATTTGCCACATCTATGCTTTTCGAGCTTTTCCTCTTCACCAGAAAAAAACCAATACCAACCGCCCATATCAAGCATTAACGGGGACCCCCTTCTTTCCTGTTACATATTCATATATAATTGTTTTCTTATATGTCTCAAGAATATCCAATTGCTCTTGCTTCTTCTCTATAGCTAAGTCGACCTCCTGGCACACATCATCCAGATAATTGCATATTCTCTCTTGCTCACTTTTAGGAGGTAATGGTATATAAATATCCTTTACCTTTTCCCAACTTCTAAAGTCACTTGTATTTCCTCTTACGCCATTAGAAATGAGTTTATATACACCTTGGAATGCCAAATATTGCATATAATATACGATGTATCTTTTATCTTCTGAGCTATCGCAGACGTGAACAACTCTAGTGATTTTCCCGTCCATATCGGACAAGGCAATTGCACCATGCCAAGTATCCATTCCATGTATCGCAATGTCTCCTTTTATGATTCCTTGCATGGCATTATCTTCGCTTACCATTTTTCCAGTTGCGTTTTCATCACGCGGTAATACTTTTCCCTTATTTGAGCAAACAACTGCCATATCCTCGGGGTTAAAAGCTCTTGTTAGCTTTGTACATGTATATCCTATTTTTGAAATTCCCCAAAGACTGTTTATTGGTCCCATATAAAAAATGCCACTATCTTTTAACTCAGCGTTTAGATCTAATCCCTTTGTGACAGATTCCGAAATTACAGATTTCTTATACGCTTCTAATGTATCTATCTCTCTTTGAATATTACTTATCAAAGAATCTATTTCCGCACACTTTCCATCTAAATAATCTGAAATAGCATGCTGTTCCTCACGTGGTGCTATAGGTATATACAATCCGCCAAATTTGTCCATCGGTATTCTCATTCGAATAGTGTTTAATTTTCCATTACCAGATTCCTTAATAAGAATTCCATTACCGAGGCCAAACAGACTACGCTGAAACATCGTGGTTTGAAATATGTAATTGAAGAAACGAACATCATCAGCTTCATCTTTAGGACGCAGCATGTAATATACAGGGCTTACGCAGCCAAAATAATTTGACAAACCAACAGAACCCGAAAGTATATTCATACTATTCATTACAATATCACCGGGATAAGCTAATCTATATGCAGAAACATCCTCTTTAGGTTTGTTGCCTCCTCCTTCTTTTTCATCATACGGAATTACCCCTTGTTTTGCCGTTAAAGATAAAATAAAAGACGTTCTTACTGGGTTATTCTTTTCAATTCTTTCTCGTAACACATATTTGATTTTTTTCAATTCCCACGAGGAAGGTATTGAGCCAAGCCACTGAATATCAGTCTCTTTATATTCAATCATCAATAGCTCCTCCTTATCCAAATAGTTTTCCTATACTTTTTGAAACTGATTCTTCTAGTTCTACAAATCGTTTTTCAAGTTCAACGCTTGACTCCGGAGCTTGATATTTGTAGAAAGTCCTTGTGAAAGGTATCTCGGCTCCAGTTTTAATAACAGGCTTTTTAGCTCCAAGATTTTCTTCAAAAAACGCTTTTGCATCTGGAACATATGGAAGCACTTCTCTTTCCATATACTGATCAATGTTTTCTTCAAATTTTATAAGCTCAACGTCCTTTGATTCCTTGTCATAAATAATATTGCCCTTTTTGTCCTTCTGTATTTCAGCAGTTTTATCCATTTCAGATAAACCGTAAGCAATTTTAGCAATCAACTTCTTATCAGATATAATTCCATCAAGTACGTCTGATAACACTGGAATGAATTGTTTTTCTGATAAATATTTTTTATCAGAAACTGCGTTTTCTAACGTTTCAATAATCGAATCATATGTTGGTTTATTTTCATTATAATCATCTAATTTTTTCTGATCTTTTCCTGAAAGTTCCTCCGAGTCTTCTAACTCATTAACTTTGGCTTCATCATACAATGAGCTTAACGAGCCAGACTGAAGCATATATTGAATTCGTTCATCGGTTATAGCATAGCTTCTCTGCAGAGGTTGCATAACAGAATACTCTTTATATATAAAGTCTTCATTTTTAAATATTCTGCTATCCTCTGATTCAGTAAAATCGGAATACAGCTTAGTAATCACTTTTCTGTCATCCGGTGAAATCTCATTCTTCTTCTTTCCTAAAGCTTTTCTTAGTTTATGATATATGTTTGAAGCATCAATGAGCTGAATCTTCCCTCTTCGTTCATTTCTTTTATTTTTTGAAAGCACCCATATGTAGGTTGCAATTTCGGTATTGTAAAATAATTCAGTAGGGAGAGCTATTATCGCTTCTACTAGATCATTTTCTAATACCCATCTTCTTATCTGGCTTTCACCTGACGCTGTACCGCCATTAAATAACGGACTACCATTTTCAATAATCGCTGCCCGCCCAACAGTGTCGTCCATTTTATCTATTGCAGATTGCAAAAACAAAAGCTGCATGTCGCTCGTTCCGGGAACACCAGCTCCCCAACGTCCATCAAAGCCTTTGGCATACTCATCATTAACAGCCTGTTCAACTCCTTCGGCTGCATCTTTACCGCCCCATGGTGTTCCAAAAGGAGGATTTTCAATGACAAAACGCATTTTAGTATCAGCGAATCGATCTTTCTTCATTGTGTCCTGATAGCAAATATTATCTGCATTTTGTCCCTTGATTAGCATTTCTGCCAAACAAATCGCATACGACTCTGGATTGATTTCCTGTCCGAATAGTCTTACATCAGCAGTTGGATTGTATCTCTTAATGAAGTTATAACTTGTCGAAAGCATACCACCGGTACCACATGCCTGATCCAAGACAGTAATTACTTTTCCATCATCAAAAATATCATCACAACCCTCTGCGAGCAGTATGTTAACCATCAGCTTTATAATGTCACGTCCTGTGTAGTGATCACCTGCCTCAGCATTTTCTGAAAATCTTCTGATAAGATCTTCAAAGATATATCCCATCTTTACATTGTCTATGGTTCTGGGATCTAAATCTAATTCTGAGAAGGCTTTTACAACGCTTAGCAAGCGATTGTTTTTATCCATTTTGTCAATCTGCTTATAAAAGTCCAATCCTTTTTCTGCAGATACGATTATTTCCTGAACATTTGGAGAAAAACTCTGTAAGTACGCCTTAAAGTTTGCAGCCAAATTATCTGCATCATTAATTAATTCAGCAAGGCTAAACTCGCTGGTGTTATAAAACTGAAATCCAGAAATACGGTACATCGCCTTAACTGGATAATTAGGGTTTGCCTTAAAAGTATCAACTACTTTCTTCTTAGTTGGCTCCAATGCACACTCAAATCGACGGATAATAACCATCGGGATGATTACATCCTTATACTTATCACTTTGGTATGTGCCACGTAACTTATTAGCGATAGACCAAATAAAATTCACCTCTGTTGAAACGTCAATCGGGGAGTCATCCCACATTGCATCAATTTGTTGTCTTTCTGACATATTCTTTTCCATCCTTTTTCTCGCATTTATGCGTTTATTATCATAATTATTGTGTTTTTTTTCAGAAAATCACATCATTCATTAGTATAGCATCGTTGTCAGATATATTCTTCATCTATTAACTGCTGTAGTTTTTGTCTGAAACTTGTCTTTGTAATCTTTAATTCCTGGCCGCTTATTAGTCTTTCCACCCTTGGGTAAGCCTCTGTCTTTTCCAATTCAGCAATGATGCTACTGCTATCTTCTTTGCCATGACCGCTATGTGGTGTTGGGCCGAACAAGATTACTCTATATTGGGGAGCATATTGCATTTTTTTGAAATCATATTTCTGCGCTTCTTTATAATCCAAGCAGAACTCAAAGCGTTTTTTATCAATGCCCAACTGCTTACCTATTGCCGAAAGCACTTCTTCTTTAACTTCAGTTCCACCTATTACCACTATTTTGCCATCCTTGAATGATTCAAACCGATCATCACTTCCAAGCAAATCAGACAGTCCCATTATTCTCAACAGTTCATCCAGTTCTCCATTCCTATTAGCCCTGGACAAAATCTGTGTTATCTTATCCGGCAAAACTTCCATTATAGCATCTTCAAGATCGGATAATTCTTCGATAGATAACATGTTAATCCACCTCCCCGAAAATACCTCTCAACTCGTTTTGCGCTTTCTGGATCTTTAATTGAAGAACTTTTATTTCATCCTGTTTTGCTTGATAAAGATTGGCAATTTCATTCTGTTTTTCCATTGAAGGTAACGGGACAATCAGTTTCTTTAAAGATTCAGCTGAAATATTGGGAATGGTAGCGCCTACAGTTATAGATTTAAGCACTGATGCACCTACCTCACTATCTAAAAAAGCTTTTATGAAATATGGATTAACCTTCTCCTCATCTAGCTCAATGATGAATAAATTGCCATTTCCTAATATTTTTCTTCCTTCCTCTATTTCAGCAACTGCAACCTTAAAAGGTGCACCATTCTTGGAAAGTAATAAATTTCTATGACCAATGCAGTATTTATCAAGCTTCGAATCGACCTCCTTAAGGAAAGGTAGATCCTCTGAAATCATTCCATTCTGGATGTTTGCTAACATCAAGTATTGAACGTCAGTCGGTTCTTCTGATACTAATGCATCAAGCTCACTAGCTCGTAAAGGAGCACCTCTTGTGATTCGCTTCATCAAGCTACCAAACTCAACTCCATCCTCGATAGAAATTGTTTTTTCTAAATATCGTGAAGGATTTAGAACAAAATCATTCTCCTGGAAAGTGCTAAGATTCACAGTTATAGTTTCGCTACCATCTTCATTCAGTAGTCTAACGATATTATCAATATCTGAATCACTAATGATGTTTTGTCTTCTTCCCTGTTCGCACAAACTGGTAGCATCAACCATCTTTACAGTTTTGTTACCCTTACTTATTACTATCATTGTAGTTGCTATTGCAGTGTGCTCAAAAATCTTTGCAGGAAGCGCAATAACCGCCTCTATAAGCCCATTTCTAATGAAGAACTCTCTGATTTTCTGGTCAATGCTGTTCCAAGTGCTTCCATTAGTCATAATAGCTACTGCTCTACCCTTGTCAGACAAGTGATCAAATATAAGTGAGTTGAAAATCCAGTCTGATGATGTTGCTTTCTTTATCTCAGGCATCCTTTTATGAAGCTCATCAATATACTCAGTGCCTGTCTGAAGATGAATTAGTCTCAATCCAAAAGGATAATTCGAAAAGATCTTATCAAACTTCCTATCTTCACGGATTGAAAACATATCCCCCAATTCAATTTCGGCATTTGGTGCAAATAACTCCGTTCTTATTCTTGAAGCTTCACAAATATATGTATGACGTTCAACTCCATATAAAGCTTTTTGTTCTGCATTTTCGGCAGCTAAAGTAATAAAATCACCTAAGCCACTTCCAAAATCTGCAACTCTATCATCTTCTTTAATATCAAGTATTTTCAGAGCCAGTTTTGAAATAGACTCAGGGGTCTCATAGACTCCCCCATCTCTTCCAGCATTCTCTCTAGGTAATACATACAGATACGCCAAAAGATCATTTTCACTGAAAGCCTTTGCTATCTTGATAGCGATTCCAAGATTCTCTCGAGCTAACTCTTTTATAAACATAGCTCTTTGTTCTGATATTTTGGTTTCAATGAATGAAATCAATTCTTCTTTATCCTCTATGTTATTCACTTGAGCTAGGTATGCAGAGTATACCAGGACATAATATAGCAATGGATCGGCAGGAGCCATACCTCTAATATAGTTTGATATATTCCAACCAATCTCACTTACTACCTTCTTATTTATTTTCTTCAATTCTGTTCTATCTAGCATCTGTTACCTCCTTGGTTATTTATAACCACATCTATTTCTGTAATCAAAATATATCACAGCAAATCTTGGTTGTCAATAACCAAACTTTGGTTTTTAATAACCATACTTGTTTTCTAATATAACTCTCCTTTTTTATTATGTACACACAGCCTATCCAATAAAAAGGACACAAAAAGGAGATGGTAACAACAAGGTATTGTTCCATCCCCTTACTTCATTTGATCTTTCATCTGAATTCTTTAAAACTTATCTAATTTATCATTCAGTACTTGAGCCTCACTGTCAGATATCATTCCATTAATCTCTACCTGTTTACTCGTATCGTCATTGTTATCAACAATAAGGCTGACAAATATGTTTATAAAGCGATATGTACTGCAGACGTAAAATACAAGAATTATAAGTAATAGGCCAAACAAAATCATTTCAATGCTTCTTGGAAGAATATCGCATATAAGCAAAAAAGCACTTACCATTATTGTCAGGATTCCACTAATAAGAATTCGTTTGAAGTCTTTTTTATAACGTTCTTTGTCAATGTGGCTCCAAAAATAATCTGAAAAACTATTCTTTCTTCCAACCACAACTGGAATAAAAAAACCGTAAACGCCTAAAATAATTGATGAAAATTCCGCTATAGCCTTACACATTTCTGAAAAGCCCTTGCTATCTGCCACCCATGGTATTAATGTCGTACTTCTTAATACGCTGATTGCATAAACAAGATACAAAACTTCAATAACAATCGGAATTATAAACTGATAACAATTTAGCCAAACTCGTCTCGCCTTTTTCATGCCAAAACTCCTACTTATAATTTTCTACCATTGCCTCCGCGATAACCTTGTAACCAATTTCTCCTTTAGAATCTGTTTTTAACGTTAGAATACAATTCTTAACATTCTCAAACAGATTATAGAGAGCTGAACCTTGTTCATCTTCCATTTTAACTCTAGCTATTGATACTGCACCCATGTTAGAAAATGCATCAGAGATAATTGTTCTCACAATATTGGCATCAAGATATTCATTCTTCTTTTTGCCCACGCTAAATTCAAAAGACATCGTTTGTGCCGACATATCCCTTGCATTTCTCAATACATCCTCATAAGGAGCTCCTTTAGACGCCGAATAGTCATCAACGCTAGAAATTTTAATTTGTATTTTCCCAAACTTATTTGTTGATTTGGTAAAGTTCTTTTCCAATTTAACCGGTTCTAGTACACATACCGGTTTATCATAAAAAGAATTAATATAACTTGTTACTGTACTTGCTGAAAATCCTCCCTGATTAGCCATCAACATTAGTACGGATTTAGTAGCATCGTATATTGCTACAGTATTCTTCCCAATATACTCGTCCTCATCTACTGAAATATCAACATGTTTCGCATTTTCAGCTTCCTTAACTATATACGTTGAACTATAGTCTTCCATTCTAACAAAATTCATTGCATAGAAGTTTTCACGAACATTAATACTGTCAAGTCTCCCCTTTGAGGATCCGCTTAATAATCTGATTCGTTCTGGTAAAGTATAATCAGCAACCATGCCAATCCAGCTTCGTAAATCAAAAAGTTTCTGCTGCTCATCATCGTTTTCGGAATATGTTTTTACATAAAAGTATCTGCATGTAATATGTACTGTTTTTGCCATCGTAATCTCCTCATTGGTATTATGATTTGATTTTACAACAACAAACATACACCATCAATCCAATGACAAGCAGCATTCTACCCCCACCTTATAACAAAATCATAAACTTCTTTTAGCCCCATAAAAATGACAGCATTTCATTCAGTATCCATACAGCTTACAGCAGATTCAATACAAAAAGCGGGGCAGCCCATGACTTTTGATTAGTCACAGAACTGCCCCAACTCTCATCTCGCAATCTCAGGTGTTTTCACTTTATTCTCTAAAGCCCTCTCTACCTTTGGCTGCGAACTCACAATATTCAATTTGGACTTCAGCTTGTCCATAAGGGATGCTTTCTTGTCACCAACAAGCTCCTTTTTCTCTGATCCAGCAGCACGACCTCCTACCTCATCTGCAGCCATAGTCACATCAGCTTTCTCAACTTCCTGCTGTTTTTCCAAGGCAGATTCCAGCTCAACAATCATCTTTGACGCAGTAACCCTAATGGTGTCCATTGAAGCTTTCAGCTCTTTGGTTTCCTTACCAGAACTCCATCCGGCGATGTAGCCGAAAGAATAATCCGATGTATCAATTCCAAAGTGCTGGCAGACAACATAGGCGATGGACTCAGCTTCTACTTCCTTTGTGTTCTTGGTCTTTGGATCCTGTACCAGGTCCGGATTATCTGTCTTGTCATGAAGAAGTGCATGTGCCATCTCATGAATGATTGTCTTTACAGTCTGGACCTCAGACATGCCACTCTGAACACAGATCTTATGCATATCAGGTGAAAAGAATCCTTTTGCTCCGCTGGTCACAAGGCCATACTCGACAGGGACCTTTGAGGTTTCCTCTAGCGCGGTTTTCAGTTTCTCATAGCCATCAACTGAGCCCATGAGCTCATTCACTCCAAGAGTCGGAAGCTCTTTTCCCTCAGTATCACTGACATCAAAAACTGTTGTTACCCTGAAGTTTGTGTATTCAACTTCTCTGGTTGTCTGAGCAATACGATTCTCATAATCTTCCTTGGTTTCTCCAGGAGCATAGACCGGAATCTTGTCTCCATTATCAACATAATAGTGATCGCCCACTACCTTCTTTTTCACCTTGTAGGGAGCGATTATCTTTATCCCCTTTGCACCTTTCTTAACGTGCCGATCAAACTTATCCTGCCAGGCATCATAACCGGCAACCAGAGTTGCATCCGGTCTCTGCATGGCTATGAGCAGCGTGTTATTTACGCTATAACTATGGAACTTGGACATGGTATTCAGGTATGTCTTGTATTTGTCAGAATTAAAAAGATCGCCGATTCCTTTCTCAAGTTGCTCAGCGATCTCGTCAATCTTAAACTTGTTCTTTACCTCTTCCACGGCTTCATCCTCCTCAATTAAAAGGCATGCTGTCATCAAATCCGTCTGGGATATTAGAAAACCCATCACCAGAATCTCCGGATCCTTCCTCAGAAGATTTCTTGCTCTCGGCAAACTCGATTCTCTCTGCTATGACATCTGTGGTGTAAACGCGACCACCATCCTTTTCATAGCTGCCGGTCTGAATGCGTCCGATCACTATGAACTTCACACCCTTCTTGCCAAACTTCTCAAGAAAGTCTGCCTGATTCTTAAATCCGACAATTCCTATGAAGTCAGCATTCGGCTCTTCTCCTTCCTTTTTGAAATCTCTGTTTACTGCAAGAGTGCATCTTGCTACCTTCTTGTCAGAGTCAGCATTCCTGATCTCTGCATCTCTTGTAAGTCTTCCTGATAATAGTACTTTGTTCATGTGTTTATCCTCCTCTTTTTCTTGTAAAATCAAGGCGCCGCACCGCTTCTGAAGAATCCCTACGAGGGCTATAAAAGAAGTGGCAAGCAGTGCATTTGTGGGACAAATGCTCTTGCCGCTTGTTGGAGGCGTAACGCCCCAAGCCCCATTACACCGTGGAATACCGGAACGGCGCTATCGCTTATTAAGTGCTTTTCCTGTTACCTTACAGGCTGTGTTCTCTGCTTTTGCTTATCTGCTTCTTTGTTGTCCATCTGAAGGAACATCTCAACATTCCTCTTAGCTTCCTGAAGACTCTTGTTGTCATCACGTTTAAGGTAATACTCCTTGTAAAGAGCTTTCTTATCATGCATAAGCTGGTCTATTTCTTTATTGATTTCTTTTACAGTGGGAAGTTTTTGGCCATATTCGTTAAAAGCTTTTTTGGCAGCTCTGTACTTGGTGATTTCTTCACGATGGGCCTCAAAGAATGCTTTGCTGTAACGCTTTTTCTTATATTCCTCGAAAACTGCTTTTGTCTTACTGAAGGCCAGGATATGTTTTCTGAGGTTACTGAGTTTATCAATTCTTCCTTCAACCGCTTTTAAGTTGTCAGTAATCTTCTTAAAACTTGCTGATGAAGTATCTGCCTTATCTTTTAATTCTGCGTAACTCCTGATTCCTTTATCATTGAGATATAGCAGAGTCTTCATCATAGCCTTGTTGTTGAATTTCTGACTCCAATTGATATAGCCTTTACCTTTTCCCTGACGGATTTTCTCCTGAATATCAATGAGCAAGTCAAAGGGCTTTCCTTTTCTGGAATCTTTGGAAATCTCTGAACCTTCGAACTTAGCTTTGAGTGCTTCAGCAGAATAGTCTTTTCCAAGAGAATCGAATCTTACGAAGTTCTTTCGCCCAGGACTTTTAATAGCCAGGTGCTTTCCTTCCTTTATTTCAAAGCCCGCTTTCTTAAGTTCTGAAATGAAGGATTCAAAGTCTTTGGGCTTTTCTGCAAGAATCTTATCGATCACATCTCTGATAACCTGACGATAGCTCTTTTGATAAACAGGCTTCTTGCCTTTATGTTTGTACGGCTCAATAACTGATAGTCCATGCTCAAGACATATCATGTCAGAAAGGGTTCTTAAGCCAATTCCGCAGAACCATGAATCTCTGAATTTCTTATCACAGTGAAGATTGACCGAGTTATATACGATGTGGTTGTGAATATGCTCTTTATCCACATGAGTGCAGCACACGAACTGATGCTGTCCTCGGGTAAATCTCATGGCAGTTTCGTAGCCAATCGCATTAGCTTCCTCTGGCGTAACTTCTCCAGGTTTGAAGGATTGTCGGATCTGATAAGCGATGATATCGCCCTCATACTGCCTGCCGGTGATCCTGACATATTCATTTCTGGAATCCATAAATTCTTCCTTTGCAATAGCCGCATTGCAGGCATAAGAAGTTATATATTTACTTTTCTCTTCCTCTTCATCCTCGTTTCTTTTCCGTGTCTTCTCCTCATCCGTGACATAATCCAATCGGGCAGACAGACACTGCCCGATAGATTTGCCGGCATTCTGATGCATTGCTATTAGCCTGGTTGCTGCCATTTCCATTTACCCCGTTACAGCTATTCGATGTTGTTGAACCTCTGAAGCAGTTCTCCCAGCAGTCGAATCAGCTCTTCGTGCGACTTCTGAAGTTCCTTGATATCCGCTTTGTAGATACTTCCTGTTTCATTTGCCCTCCTGGCATATTGGTTGAGGTTGTTACTTTCAATACTCACCAGCCTTCTGATTTCCCTAAAATCTGACATATCAACTTCGATCACATGGCCGGTAAGCACAAGTCTTCTGAGGTAGGCACTAAGGTTTTTAGTGCCTACACTCTCCATCCTGTCATGAATGATCTGCCACTCTTCAGGAGTAAGCCTGAACTTTGCATAAATCTTACGATTACTCATCGTCTCCAGCGTCCTCTTCATCAGAAATCTGATTCAGATAATCAGCCTCTTCATCCACATAGTCAGCATCCGGATCAGGTTCATCCTTTGGCTGCTGTTTCTTTTTCTTAAGAGCAAAATATCCAAAGATTATTCCAATACCCATGATCGGAAGCGTTACTAAAAGTAATGTGTAATCTTTTTTCACAGGCTCCGGTTCAGGTGTTGGCTCTGGATCAGGTTCCGGTTCCGGAGCTGGTTCAGGCTCTTTTTCTGAAATGGATGCCATATACTCTTCTACCTCTTCATCTTCCATCAGAGTTAAAAGATCTCTCTCATCCACCATGTTCAGGAAGTGAACATTCTCATTACCATCATCATCTCTGTCGATAATGATGTAGAAGTAATGGCCGCTCTTAGTCACAACAGTGATGAACTGTTTGCCTCCACACTCTAGAGTTCCGTAATCGTCCACAAGTTCCATGTTGCCATCCGGCGTAAGAGGACCATATTCCTCAACAGGAGTCTCCTCAGGAACAATCTCCGGAACAGCTCCTTCACAGTCGTTGTAGTCCTTACTGCAAACAGGGCATTCCTCATTGATATGATCCTCGGTACATCTTTCCTCACATATGCACTTAGGTGCATTTGCAAAAACGGGTATAGGAGTCATTCCAACAAAAAGAGCTGCAGCTCCAGCCACAGCCCTCAAGCAAAGCTTATTTATTTTAGTTTTCATCGTCTTCATTTTCCTCACTTTCATCGTAATCAAAATCCACTTCCAAAGATTCTTTTTCCAAAAGATCTGCGCTTGAATCCTTGGCACTAACTTCTACCGGCTTTCCCGATAAAAGAGCCTCAAGCTGCCCGTCAGTAGCAAGCGCAAGGAGCTGTGCCACCTGTTCAGGACGAAGCTTTCTCTTAGCGACCTCTGCAATAATCTGATTGTTCTCAGCCTCTTTCAGCTTACTTTCACAAAGTCGCACTCTTGCTTCAGCCTCAGCTCTTCGCTTCCTGGCACGTTCAAGATCTTCTCTAAGTCTGTCTATTCTCTCGTACATTTTTCTCCCTTCTCAGCCGTTGATCCTGCCATATGTATAAAAGTGTTTACGCCAATAATTGGTATTAACCGATGTGTACTGAATCGGATTTCCGCAGTGAAGCATCATGCCATCTCCAACATAAATGCCAACATGACTTGCTCCCTTAACATCATAGGTTCCTTTGAAAAAGATAAGATCTCCGGGCCTCGCCTCTGATACAGGAACTCTGGTACATCTCCCCAGAAGCCCGTTTGCAGTTGTCCTTCCAACATTCCATCCATTGCCGCAATGATTGATTACCCAGCAGACAAATCCTGAGCAGTCAAAAGAGGTTGATGGCTTGCTTCCTCCCCAGACATAAGGATAGCCAAGATATCTTTCTGCTTCTCTGATCATGTTGGCAAAACGGGTATCAGTAAGGGCTTCAGGAGGAATGTCATAATCTTCATATCTGCCAGGATCCACAATGGAATAAATATCATCATCGAAAAGATATTTCTTGTTGCCATAAGTCTCAAGAAGAACATCGTATCTTGCCAGCTGATCAGAAGAAAGTCCAAGTTCTCGGATAACAGTGTCAAGAGTGTGATTAACAAGATTAACCTTGAGAATCTTGTACTCATATTCCTCTGTGTAGGTATACTCTTCCTCGTAACCGCCATCTGGATGAGAGTCGTCATCTACCCATCTGGTACCTGTAACTTCTCGCTCTCTTGTTTCTGTGACAGGAGTAAGTGTCAGCTCATACTGGCGCTCAAAGATGTCTTCGATGGTGTCCTGCACTTCATCCTCTTTGTACTGTTCAAAGATAACTGTCAGAACAGCAGCCAGCTGATACGGATTATGAGCGATATTATCCAGGTTATACTGATAGTCATCGTAATCCGGATAGTCATGCTCTATGTCATCAATCGTATCCTGAAGCTCCTCTTCCATCTCTCTGTAGTCGTCTTCTACAGCATAGATATCCTCATCATCTGCGGTATAGCTTGTAGTTATCCCCACATGTGAGGTTCCGTTAAAAGCAGCGCCGCAGGAAGAAAACATTGAAGCCACCAAAAGAATCAGCACAAACACTATAAGGATTGTTGCCACCTCCTGAAAGTGCTCTTCAATAAACTCAGCAAGTTTTCCAGTAAGATCCTCTGCCTTATCCACAAACTTCTTGCTGATATCTCCAACCTGATTTGCTGCTTCTTTGGCACTTCGCTGCTGATTCTTTCTTTGTATTTCCTTTTTTATCTGGCTTTTCTGCCTGGCCTTTGATTGAGGATTAGAATCAGATTTCTGAACTGCTTTATCCTCCGCCTTATGCTGCAGAATCTTTTTGGCAGTCTGCTTTTTGCTGTAGTTGTACTTCTGAAGCTTTTCCGCATAAACCAAAGCCGTAGAAGTTGCAGATGCAGCTCCTTCCAGACTCTGAGCACCAACATTCTGATCCTCACCACCGCTTTTTGACTCCCCTTCCGCAGCATCATGGACAGATGATATAACCTTAACTAATCCCTGTTCCGCAGCGACCTTTTGAGCTGCTTTCCTGCCCTGCTTTCTTATCCTTGCAAGCTCCTTCATTTCTTCCAGGGTAAGTGAGTTATCCTTTTTCCCTGTCCTGAACTTGGAAGCTGCATACTGCGATGCCTTGGAATTGTTCTTGAGTTTATCAGCGTTTTTTGTGGCGGACTTCTTTTGCTTTGTTCTGTCTTCATTCATTGGCCTGCTCCTTTGCCTCCTGGATTTCCTGAGGTTTCGTGGTCATGATGGAATAGAGTTCAAGATCCTTAGGGAATCTGTCTACGAAAGGCAGGATGACATTTCCATAAAACAAAAGCCCTTCACCTTCTCCGCTATGGGTCACATAAGAGAGCTGATGAGGGCTTATGTTGAGCTGTTTTGCAAGAATCTGTCTGTCGCCAACCGCCTGATTTAGCATGTACACGAAGTCAGAGTTTTCAAAGATATTCTCTACTTCTTTGGACGACAACAGATCTTTTACGTTCTGAGTTATACCTGTGGGAATACCTCCCCACTTACGGAATCTCTTCCAGATTTCAACTGTGTACGCAGCTGTCTGCTCCTCTTTAAGGAGCAGATGCATTTCATCCAAGTAGTATCTGGTGGATTTCCCATCTTCTCTGTTGGAAGAAACTCTTCCCCAGACCTGATCCTGAATTACAAGCATTCCAATCTTTTTGAGTTGTTTACCAAGATCCTTGATGTCATAGCACACGATTCTGTTTGTGATATTCACATTGGTCCTGTGGTTAAAAACATTAAGTGAACCTGATACATAGATTTCAAGAGCAGTAGCAACGTGCTTGGCCTCTGCCTCGTCCTGCTTTAATAGCTCGTTATACAGGTCCTCTAAAATTGGCATATTCTCCGGCGTGGGATTCTCAAAGTATCTCTGATAGATCTGATGGATGCATCTGTCGATTACCGTCTTTTCTACTGGAAGAAGTCCCTCTTTTCCACCAACAATAAGTTCACACAGCGAAAGGATAAAGTCGGCCTTTAGCATGACCGGATTATCATCATCTGAGTAATTATTGTTGATATCCATGGGATTTATATACTGATCTGAGGTTGGACTTATCTTTATTACCTGTCCTCCGAAATGCTCAACCAGTGGACTGTACTCTCGCTCAGGATCCGAAATGATTATGTCGTCATCCGTCACCAAAAAGGCGTTTGCGATTTCTCTTTTAGCTGCAAAAGACTTACCTGAACCTGGAGTACCAAGGATCAGTCCGTTTGGATTCTTAAGCAGCTTTCTGTCCACCATGATAAGGTTATTGGAAAGTGCATTTAGGCCGTAGTACAAAGACTCTTTTCCAGTCTGAAAGAGCTCCTGTGTAGTAAATGGCACAAAGATCGCAGTCGAGGAAGTTGTCATTCCTCTCTTGATATCTATGAGACTATTTGCCAGTGGCAGCATACTCATCAGTCCCTGTTCCTGCTGAAAATCAAGACGTACCAGGTTACAGTTATGCTTCTGCGCAATACTGTTTGCCTGGAAGAAATTATTCTCAAGTTCCTGCTTGGTAGCTCCGGTATTCATGATGAGAAATGTCATAATGAACATTCTCTCATTCTGTGACTGCAGTTCCTTCAGAAGTGCCTTTGCATCTTTGCCGTAAGTGGCCAGATCTGAAGGAATTATGTCCATATCATATCCGGAACGAACGGCCTTTTTCTGTTCTTCAATCTTGGACCTGTCCAGCTCTGTGATAGTGTGCTTGATGGTCTTGATTGCTTCATTCTGATTTACAGACTGCAAATGCATCGTGATTATCTGGCTTGATTCCATAGACAGGAAGTCTGCCAGCATCCTGTCACTAATGTCTGATGCTGTGATCTGCAAAAAACTCATGCAGCCATAGGTATCTCCCATCTTGAAGAGTCTTCCGTTCTTGAAATAGAAGCTGCTTGGAGCAATTGCATCTTTTACAGAAGCACCGGCTTTAATGCTGTCTTCCCAGTTAAAAAAGAACTTGGCATCGTCTCCCATATGGAACTGAGCGTGCATAAGTTCAAGGCGCTCCACTCCATTTAAGGTTATTGCTGCTACTCCAAGTCTTTTGAAATTGTTGAGAAGATCCATTTCGATGTGGATAAGTCTTGGCTTTGCCTCCTTCATACCGGATGCAAAGATTCCGAAAGTGAGATACTTGGTCTTGGTAAGACCGTTATTACCTGCCTGCATCTGGTGAAACAGCATAAAGCTGTACTCATCACGAACTCTGTCATAGCCATCATTCCTGTGTCTGATAGCTATCTTTTTCTCAAACTTCTCAGCATCTGTAGTCTGATTCAGGAATGTGAGCTGAAAGTGGACTGAGCTGTCAAAGAAATTGAGAAAACTGCACCACTCTTCAAATATCTCAGTCTGATCTTCCTGCTGAGCCAGCTGATAATTTATGTCCTGAAACTGAATTGTCTTGGTGTAGTAGTTCTTTCCCACTCTGCATATCCCATCAGGGAACATTCTGTCAAAGGGGATGCTTTTCTGTGCACTGTCCGGCACTTCGCTCTTTTTCTTTCCCTTCTGAAATAGTTTTATCATTCATCTCCCTTTCCTGCCCTGCTAATATTTCAAGCAGTGCATAATAGTTTTCTGATTTATACGGGCGTATCTTTGGTCTTTTAAAAGTCGCCTCAATAAAATGTTCTATGTACACCTCAAGTGGCTGCTCATTCTTTTCATACATAGCAAGAAAAAACAGTGGCATCATGGAGATCATCATCCCCAGAGTTGCCACTGTTACATTTCCAAACCGTTTTATGAGAAAGAAGGTAGGAACACCTATCATTGCTCCAAGTGAAAAGCATATGATCTGCCTTTTGGTCAGGTTAAAGAATACCTTGGATTTCACTTTGGAAAAATCACGAGGTGCACTGATATAATTCGCCATGTAGCCTCCTTACGTTGCGTGAAGAATAGCCTTTGCTATGGTTCCTGACTTAAGCAGCGTAAATCCTAGAAGGACTGTGAAACCAAATACTTTCCACATAGATCCCATAATGTCAGTACTAAATACCACTGACTGGATCATAACCGCATATATTCCAACGCACACCATGATAAGGAATCCCTGAAGTCCCAGGGCCCAGAGTGCTTTGAAATAGTTCTGCCCCATCTGAGACTGCTCGGCATTTCCAAAGGTGGCAAAAGGTATTGGCGCCATGGAAATGTACAAATAAATCTCGATCATTCTTCCATTTACCACGATAAAGATAAACACCGCTGCCAGCTTGATAAGGAACTGCAATGCAAAGGTCTGCATGAAAATACTAAAGAGCTCTCCTGTTTCCATGCCTTCCAGGATGGCCTGGAACGAAGCAAGGGCAGAAGCATCAACCGCAGTACTGGCTGCAATTATTCCTCCGCTTTGCGTTATTACCCATTTGGCTACATCAAATATCGCCATGGTTATGGTAAAAGTATTGGTTATAAGTGTTACTGCTACAAAAGTCTTGAATACCCATTTGAAAAATATAAAGGTCTCGAAGTTAGCCAGGTTATTGTGGCTTATTACAAGCTGGATAAGCTCATAACATGCAATAAACGTCAGGATTATTCCTGCAATCGGCATGATCAGATTCTCTGACAGGTTTCTTATCAGGTTGTAAACTGATGGCAGAAACTCTGCGGGAGTCTGACCTACTGTGGTTGCTATCTCTCCAACCTCTGTATTTAGCGAGTCAAAGGTATTGGTCAGATGTTCCATTATTCCTTCGATGAGCATGTTTCTAAACCATTCTTCAATTTGTTCTAATACGGCTTCCATTCATGCCCTCCGTTGTTTCTAAATAAGGCCCGGGACCGCTTTTAATACAAGCCCCGGGTCAGTTTCTTCATGTTTGAGGCTGAGTGTCACTCCCCAGCCTCGTCTCGTTCCTTCCCAGGATCAAAAAAGACCTGAAAGAAGTGGAACAAGTGTGGTGCCGATGAGGGCGATTCCGCCGCCCGCCATGAGCTGCTTCATGCCCTGTGACTTAGCACCAGGGTTATCACCGCCGTAACCTTCCATGAGGTTTACGCCTCCCCAGATGCCAAGACCTGCGCCAAGTGCGATTACGAGTGACTGAAGTACTGTTACTGAACTCTGAAAAAATGCCATAATTTGATTTGAAACTGACACTCATGTCAGTTTCTTCCTCCCTTCCAATAATTGTTTTTGGTTAGCGACACTACTCGTATTCCGCAGTGCCGGTTGTTGTTAGTTACTCCTGAACCCGTCGACTGATTCAGGATATGTGGCCACATCTATATAAAGAACGCCATTTGCAGATCTTTTATTGATCTGCCTGTGCGCTCTCCATATCTGTTGCTTCGATGACTTCATATGTGTCATCAGGTTTCAATATTAAGTTGTCTCCGCGCTTTATATACTTCTCAATGTCGAAGTAGTTCTTTGCGCTAAAATCTGCAGTCAGGTGATATTTAGGGTGCTTTGTAACATCATATTTCTTTGACATGAATGGTCTTACACCTCTCACCTGGACTATACATTTGCCGCCATCCATTACGGCAAGTTCATCCATACTCATAAGGTCATGGCCTGTTTTCTGATAGTTTGTTGCTACAGAAGGCTGCATGCCCTTTGTATCCTGGATGGTAAAAAAATCAATGGTTTCCTTTCCAAGAACTGCGCTCAGGTCCTTCAAGGTTTCTGTCTCATTTCCACCAAGAAAGATCTGCGAATCCATGTTACCGATGATGGTCTCACAATGATCTTTGTACAGAGCTTTAAGCTGCGATTTAGCCTGAAGAATCAGACATGCTGATATTTCCCTGCTTCGTATAGTTGCTACAAGCTTCTCCAAATTTGGAATTGTTCCACAGTTGGCGCACTCATCAATGAGGCACCTGACATGAACAGGAAGTCTTCCACC
The DNA here is from genome assembly GCF_000703165.1 of Butyrivibrio sp. AE3004. NCBI lineage: Bacteria > Bacillati > Bacillota > Clostridia > Lachnospirales > Lachnospiraceae > Butyrivibrio > Butyrivibrio sp. AE3004. The sequence goes on along the minus strand of NZ_JNLQ01000002.1, from coordinate 108,346 downwards.
ATACTCATCATCAGCTTTCTCACACAAAAGGTTAAAAAGCTGAGTGTAGATCATGCTGATAAGGAATGAAAATGTACCATCTGTATCTGACATGATCAGGAAAAGAGCAGTCTTTTCATCACCAAGAGTATCAAGCTCAAAATCATCATAGGCTGTAAGTTCTCTAAGCTCTGCAATATCAAAAGGCGCTAGCCTTGCCCCGGCTGATACAAGAATTGACTTGGCTGTCTTGCCTGCTGCAAGTTTGAATTTCTTGTACTGCCTTACAGCAAAGTGATCAGGCTTTTCTTTTTCCAGATCTTCAAAGATAAGGTCGATAGCGTTCTTAAAGTTTTCATCATCTTCCCTTACTTCCATGGAATTGATCATCTCAAGAAGCATCTTGAAGTTCTGCTCATGCTCAGGCGCTTCATAGTGAATATATCCTATGAGAGCTGCGTAAAGCATGGATTCCGCTTTGTCCCAAAATGGGTCATTGCTCTTTCCTTCGCCCTTTGTGTTCAACATGAGCACGTTCACTATCTTCAGAATGTCTTTTTCTGAATGTATGTAGTGAAAGGGGTTGTAGTGCTGGCTCTTGGCAAAGTTTATGGTGTTGAACACCTTTATCTTGTAGCCATTTTTAAGTAGAGCCATGCCTGTCTCGGGAAGAAGCTGTCCCTTAGGATCAGTAACCACATAGCTGGAATGCATCTGCAAAAGATTAGGCTTCACAAAAAAGCGCGTCTTACCTGAACCGGACCCACCTATAACCAGGACATTTTTGTTCCTGGCATATTTAGGATTAGCAGGTCTGCTGTTCATAGTAAGCATCTCTGTCTCTGACAGGATAACGTTATTCTCAAACACCGGGTCAATGTACGGCTCTATATCTTTCTTATTGCCCCACCGGGCTGAACCGAATTCCACTCGATGTTTGTAGTTCTTTCTATTTTCTTTCCTATCCCAGATGAAAAGAACCAGCAGCATGATTGCAAGTCCAATGATTCCGATCATGGCTCTTGGATTGTGGAGAATGGTTTCATAAGTAATCATCTCGTTCTCTCCTTTACTTTGTTCAGCACTTTCTTTGGACCCTCTGCTATCTTCTGCTTGTAATGATCAATCTTTTCCTTTAGAGACGGTTTCTGCTCCTTCATGAGCTTCTTTTCCGTGTAATACCTGATAACATCAGTAATTGCATCCTGATCTCTGGCCTTAAAGAAAATGGAGTAGGTCTGCGGATCACTGTTCTTGTGATTAACAACCGCAAAATCTACTCCATACCTTTTGGCAACCTTTTGAAAATCCCTAAGTTCTGTCTTGGAAATGTCCACACAGGTAGCGCCTTCATCCTTGCGAATGAGTTTTTTAACAGACATTTTGCCGTGGCAGTCCTGGGGATCTTTGAAAATACGATCCTTTGCAGGCTTTATCGTCGCATTGTACAGCTTCATGATATATACCATGGACTTCTCTGAAAGATGAATGACTTCTTTAGATCCTCGGTAACAGAATCTTATTGCTTCCTGTGTTAATTGTTCATTAACCAAGTATTAGCCTCCTTTCATGAGATTCTATAAGCCAGGAACTCAAAAGGTCCAACCTGGTAGCGGCCTGTCTGCTTCTTAAATGCATTTCTGGCTGCATCAATCTCATCTGCAGGAATAGCCTTAAGGCCTTTTTCTGTGGACTTCATAATAAGGCAGTCGTAAAAGAGATACTTATGACCCGCAAGAACCACTGTATTAGCCTCATCAAATATCATGATGAAGTCAGTACCAGGAATCATTATGGTCTCAATATTTCCCTCATAAGACTCAACCATTGCAATTGCCAGATCTTCCCCAAGTCCCCAGACATAGCGATTTTTGTCTATAAAAACAGCCATGTCCAGATTACAGCTCATGTCCTTTTCACCAACACAAAAGCTCTGGCCACGACATTCAATTACCTTGTGCATACGCTCACCTCCTTTCCTCCTGATTTCATAGGACAGCCAAAACTTACCAAAGGCATATCTTCGGGTGCTTCTCCTTCCATTCTTTTATTCCGGTCTGTCCCAGAAGGTTCTTGTAACATGGAAAACATATCCTGTGCTCTCTGCCATAAGGGCAGCCATGGCACGGATAGTCGCTACCCAGGCAGGCTTCCAGGAACTTTTGTCGGTAAACACATTCTCTTTTTATGCCATTACAGATGTCTTTGTACGCACATCCACGGCAGTTCTTTGGCTTGTCCTTAGAAAAAATCATGTCACTTCACTTTTCCTTCCTTTGCCTTTGGCTCCAACGCAGCTGCTTCCTTCTTAGGAGCATTGGCAATCTGCTCTTTCTTTGCCTTGATCTCGGCGGAGAGAGATTTCTTTTCACCTGCCTCAATACCCTTGGATTCCTTCGAGTTCTGACGTTCTACGAATTTCTCTCCAAGCTCAAATACCTTGTCCTTGGCATCGTAGTGATAAACGTTGTCAGTAAGCTTGTCAGCAGGATCTACGGTAGTAGCATTAACCTCTCTGACCATGCTCTCAAGGTGCTGAAGATCCATAAGCCCATTGTCAGGTACAATCAAAATTTCATGGATGCTGCTGGGTAAAATGAAGAACGACTCACCACCAACCCTCTCAGAAGCCTTTTCCATGAAATCCTGATAAGCAATTACTCCTGCTCCGTGGACATTTCCCTCTACAGAAGCAACAAAGATCTGTTCCTGCTCAGGTGGAATATTAAGACCAAGCATTTCAAGATCCTCGACTCCCATCTGCTTGGCAAGGACCTGTGCCATTCCCTCGATCACAATAGGCTTGACCTCCGGAGCATGAATCAACGCGTCAGCATGAAGCTGCTCAGCTGTGATTCCGTACTGGTCCAGCATCTGGTTTGTTACCAGGATTGAACCTCTTTCCGTAGTAGTTGTGTTCACCTCAAATCGGTAAACAACAGCCATATCCTCCATAATCCTGTGAGGCACAGTCTCAAGAAGTGCAGCATTTCTCTCAGCAGAAACAACTTCCATCGTCAGTGTTTCCTTCATCTTGCTGTAATCCTTAAAAGAGTCGATATCAAAATCAGGTCTGCTGTTAAGTGCACTCTCTGCAAGCTCAGCAGCCTTGGAAGTAATGACATCAATATCGATTCCCTTTTCGTACTGCTGGTAAAGTGCTGTGGCATTGAGGTTAACACCGATGATGCTGTCCTCAGGCTTAACAGTAAGTGCCTCATAGGAGGAGTTCATCTTCTCCATCGTTCTGGCCTCAATCTCAACCTCCATTCCATACTTGGAATACATGATCTCCTTCACGCTGGAAGCAAGTTCCTCTTTGAATTGTTCAAAATCCATACATTTCCCTTTCTTTTTTGGACAAAATAAAAGCGCCACCCCGGCAGGAATACCGGAAGCAGCGCTTCACAACAGTTATTCTTTTGCAAAAGAAAAACCAAAGAATGAATCGATTTTGTTCTCTCGTTCATTCCTTGGCTCATTATAATAATATCATGCCCAAAACCGCATGGAAACTACCATTTGGGTGTCATTTGGGTGCCACTTGGGTGACATTTGGGTGACATTTGGGGACGCTTTTTCAATTGGTAAATTATGCGCCAACCACATTAGTCATTTCTTCATTTGCATTTCTATCTTCAAAAAGCTTCCTGATCCGTTCTTCCTGCTCTTTTTCAGACTGCTTTTCTTCTTTCTCAAGAAGTGCTTCGTGAATAGTCTCAAGCTCTTTATCAATGCTGTCCATGAGCTTATCCCATTCCTTTATGCTCATCTCCTGGCTGCCTATCCGAATCTTGATCTCAGTTTCATTATTGATATGTAACCCCCCAGGGGGCTTGAAAGTCCCGGTCCTAACATGATAACCTTGGCTCTGAAGTGAGGTTTAAAAACTATGGAGAAAATAAATATAGCCGGACACGAACTTACCTCCGGCAAGACGATAAAAGATCATATACATGTCGGTGGAACTGAGATACACATTCCCCACATCATCATCTGCGGAGAAAAGCCGGGCAAAACCGTTCTTGTCACAGCCGGCATTCACAACGCAGAATATGTCGGCATTCAGGCAGCTATTGAGCTCTCTAATGAGATTTCTCCCAAAGACCTTTCAGGAAATCTTATCATCATCCCATTAGCCAACAGGTCAGGTTTTGAAAACAGAACCATGTCCCTTGTTTATGAGGATGGCAAGAATCTCAACAGAGTCTTCCCGGGAGACAAGGATGGTTCAGCCGCGGATCGCCTGGCAAGCCTCTTGTTTGATGTTTTTATCAAAAACGCTGATGCTTACATTGACCTGCATAGCGGAGACGGATACGAGACTCTTATCCCCTACGCATACTACGTGGGAGCTTCTCCTGCCAGCGATATTGCAAAAAAGATGGTAGACTGCGTCAACGCCTCCTACTGCGTAAAGAGTACCTGCACCACCGAAGGTGCCTACAACACAGCCTCCATGGCCGGAATCCCCAGTGTTCTAATAGAGCGTGGTCAGTTAAGCCTGCTTCCAAAGGATGAGGTACAGGCAGACAAAGAGGATGTGCTGAACATTTTGAAATTCCTTGGTCTTATTGAAGGAGAATACAAGACATATCCCAAGACAGAACTCAGAGAATTCAGTGATGACGCACCATTCACCGGCTGCTGGTATCCTGAGAAAAAGGTGGGAGAGAGATTTTCAAAAGGTGATAAATTTGGTGAGATAAGGGATTACTTTGGAAGACCCCTTCACACAGCCATTGCCGATACTGACGGAGTTCTGATCCACCAGTGCTCATCTCTTAGCATAATCAAGAATGGTCCCATGGTGACCTACGGAGTAATACAAAAACAGGATGCATGTTGAATGCATCCTGTTTTCGTATTACCTTTTAACGTATGTGAATGTTGAAGCTATCTCTTTGCTGTCATAGATTCCGGGAATTCCTTCTGCCAGCGGAGTTCTTGTAACGGCCATATACACACCCTTTTTCTCTACTGAGAAGAATATCCTGCCTTCCTCATCTGTGTTCAGAATTCTCTCAAAATACTCTTTTCCATCATAGAACACAACAACCACCGTGGATCCCTTAAGCGGGAATTTGTCGTGAATAAGCTTTAAATGAAGCACGTCGGTGTATGCTTCCCAGGGATCGGGAACGAAGCTTACTCTGGACTCATGGATAAATTCGGGAGTCCCCTTCTTATCTCCAACAGTTATGTTTGTCACATATATCTGAGGATAGTTCTTGGCGTCAAGAATATCAGGATATGTCCTTCTGTCGCCCTCATAATACACGTCTTTTTCATCTCTTACATAATTGTTGTCATAGATACACATAAGGGTGTAAATGCCCTCAGAAACTGGCGTAAAGCGAAGCTCATAGTAGTCTCCCTGCTCATCGCTCGGGCCCTTTACCGGTGTTATTGCTATTCTGTTTCCTTTTTCATCTGTGGCAAAGGCTCTTATCTCATCAAGGCGAAAGAATCCGTCAGGTCTCATGTGATGTCCCCATCTCATTATTCCGCAGACTTCTTCCCCCGGCTCATATACACTCTTGTCAGTGATTATCCAGGCTTCGTGGCCATATACCAACATATCTGTAGTATCAATTCCTCTTCTCATCTCAAACTCCATTCATATTATTAGACTATTGCTTTCTGAGCCTTTACCAGAAACATCCTATCAGGCATATAAAACTGGTCTTTCTCGCCATAGAGTCTGTCTCCCGCCCCAAGATCAGTAACTATATTTTCAAACCCGATTTTTTCTAGCGCAGCTTTATCCCACTCCGGTCTGTCCAAAGTGCTGATAGATAACATGTGGTAAATATCATGGCACTCCTCTACCATGGCGTCGGTCACATTTTTGTGGGCAAGGTTCTGCATCTGATCATAGTGATGAAATCCCTTTGCATACTCCGCATCATACACAAGCAGCATTCCTCCCGGCTTTAACACTCTGTGCCACTCCATGTAGGCTTCCACCGGATGCGGAAGTGTCCAGACAAGATTTCTATTTATCACCAGGTCAAAAGAGCTATCGGCAAAATCCAGTTTCTCGGCGTCCATAACCATAAGGCGCGCCTTTGCTCCATGGCGCGAAAGCAGCTCTTTTCCCTTCTCTATCATCTCAGGCGTAAGATCCACGCCCGTCACCTCAAACCCGAAATCCGACAACACCATTTCAAAAAAGCCGGCTCCGCATCCAACGTCCAGAACAGACAGCTTATCATCAGCTGAAAAGTGTCTTAAAAACTCCGCCTGCCACAGCTGTTTTTTCCTGCTGTGTATCTCCTCGTGTTTGTGCTCACTAAAGCTCTCCGCTCTCTTGGACCAGTAGGTCACAACTTTATCTTTGATATCTTCAGCTTCCTCCTCAAAAGGAATCTGCATAAGTTTAGTCATATTACTACGTATACCTCAATTATTTTTCTAAAAGTTTGTTACTCAATAAGATTATCAAGCAGTTCTTTCGTGTACTCATGTTGTGGATTTCCAAGAACTTTACCGGTCTCGCCCTCTTCCACACACTCGCCGTTTTTCATTACCATTATCCTGTCGCACAGCATGCTCACCAGAGCAATGTCATGGGAGACAAATATGATCGACACCCCTTCTTTTTCCCTCAGCTGCTGCAAAAGAGCTACTACCTGGGCCTGAGTTGTAACATCCAGCGCACTTGTTGCCTCGTCGCACAAAAGAATCCCGGCATCAGAACACAGCGCCCTTGCAATTGACATTCGCTGGCACTGTCCTCCGGACATGCTTCCTGCCTTTTTCTCCAAAAGACTCTCATCAAGCCCAACGGCCTCAAGGATTCGTGACAGTTTTTCATGGCCACAGCCCTTTGCAGCTTCCACAACGGCTTTTTTCATCTTCATTCTTGGGTCAAAAGACATCTGGGCATCCTGAAATATCATCTGCAGAAAAGTTCCGGCAAAGGCCGGCGACTTACCTGTATACTCTGTTCCCTTATAATAAAGATTTCCACTGTCAGGCTTTTCCAGGCAGCTGACATGACGAAGAAGGGTGCTCTTTCCACTTCCGCTCTCGCCGACGATTCCAAGGATCTCTCCATTTTTCAAGAAGAAACTCACATCCTTTAAAGCCTGCAATTTTTTGCCTTTATCAACGTAACTTTTATTTAGATTTTTTCCTTCTAAAATTATATCTGAATCCGGCATATCAGCTCACCTTCAGTCTTGGTACGGCCTTCAAGAGATTTTTTGTGTACTCGTTTTGTGGATTCTCCAGGATCTCTTTTGCAGGGCCATACTCAAGCATCCTGCCACTTTTCATGATTCCAATGTAATCAGCCATTTTAGATGCAATACCCAAATGGTGGGTAACCATCAAAATAGTAGTACCCTTTAGTTTGTTGATCTCAAGAAGCTGCTCCACAACCATCCCTGCAGTTTTAACATCCAGGGCGCTTGTAACTTCATCGCATAATAAAATCCCCGGCTCCAAGAGCATTGTTGTGGCAATGGCCATACGCTGGTTCATGCCTCCTGACAGCTCATAAGGCCTTGATGCAAGCGCTCTTTTAGCATCATTAAGTCCCAGGATTTGGAGTGTCTTCTCAACTTCATCTATTTTAAAGTCGATGTTATTACTTTTTAGCGCCTCCATTATCTGTGCCTTGTAAGTCCTTATGGGATTAAAAGATCCGCCGGGATTCTGAGGCACAATGCCAAGTAAAATGTCTTTTGGAGTCTCTATACTTCCGCATGTTTTAGTCACGCCTCCAAAGCCATGAATAGCCTTAAGAAGCGTAGATTTACCACTTCCGCTCTCACCGACGATACAGACTCTTTTACCTGCTTCCACTTCAAAAGAGATATCATTTATAACACTCTCATCACCATAGCCGGCAGAGAGATTGTTTATCCTAAGTATTGTATCCATGCTTAATCCTCATCTCTATATTCCATGACGCAGTCCCCAAGATAGTTAAATACTATGATGGTGACTATGGTAGCAATTGCCGGATACAGCACAGCCCAGGGAGCTATCTGTATATATGCCCTGGACTCATTGATCATTGACCCCCACTCAGCAGTGGGTGGCACAACTCCAAGCCCCAAAAAAGACAGGCCCGAGATACCTATCATGGTGGTTCCTATCTGTGTAAGGGCATTTGTAAGAAGTGGTGCTATTATATTAGGAAGTATGTGGGCCATCATTATAGCCGGCCCACTCTTTCCTGCCAGTTTTGCAGCTTGCACGTAGGGGCAATTCTTTATGGCAAAAGTATGACTCCGTGCAAGTCTGGCAAACCCGGTCCACATAGTTATTCCCAGCGCAATCATGGCACTTGAAAGGCCTCCTCCAAGAATGCCCGCAACCGCGATGGCTACTACCATCTGAGGAAATGCCAGCATAATATCGGCAATCCTCATCATAATTTCATCCAATATTCCGCCATAATATCCGCTAAGGATTCCAATAATGCTTCCCAAGATAAAAGAAATCGCAACCAGTATAAATGTAGCTGCTATAGTTGTCCTTGCTCCGTATAAAACCCTTGAAAACACGCATCTTCCCAGGTTGTCTGTTCCAAACAGAAATTCCCCGGACGGAGCTGACCTTATTGCTGATGCGCTTGTAGCATATGGGTCATTAGGTGCGATAACACTTGCAAAAAGAGCTATAAGCACCAAAAGAAGTACAACACCTGCAGATATTATTACTTTTATTCTGTTAATCTTTTTCCGTTTATGGTTCATTAAAAAGACCTCGGATCCAAAAGCCTGTAGGTAATATCAACTATCAGATTTATAACAACATAGATTGTTCCCATAATGAGCACAAAGCCCATGATCACAGGGTAGTCCCTGGCTGTTATGGAATCCATCACAAGTTTGCCGATACCCGGCCATCTGAAAATATTCTCAATAACAACGCTGCCTCCCATCAGGGTTCCTATCTGAAGGCCGATTATTGTAAGTATGTGTCCAAGGCTGTTTCTAAGGACATTGTTGATAAGAATAAATCTGCCCTTTACCTTTCTGGACTTCATTCCCACAACATACTCTTCTCCAAGCTGATCCAGGAGTTCGCTCCTAATCTGTCTTGTAAACCTTCCTGCCATGGGTATTGCCAGAGAAAGTGCAGGCAGCATAAGTCCTTTGATGCTTCCATCTGCAATTACAGGAAAGACCTTGATATGTATGCAAAACAGATACATCAAAAGTACTGAAATAAGGAAATTCGGAAGGGAATTACCTATAAATGAAAAGAGCCTGACTATATGGTCTACCAATTTCCCCTTTTTGACCGCTGACCATATTCCCAGTGGAAAAGAGATTATAAGCGCCAAAAGCAGACTGGTTAAAGCCAGTCCACATGTGTTCTTAAGCCCTTTTATCAGTTTTGGCGCAACAGGAAGATCATCCTTAAAGGAAACTCCAAAATCTCCTCTAAGAACATTCGAAAGCCACTCCGCGTACCTAACGATAAAGGGGCGGAGGAGGCCAAGCCTCTCCCGCTCCGCTTGCAGTATTTCTTTTGTGACCACCACACCCTGGGAGGTGAGTCTCTTTTCCGCAGGGTCACCGGGAGCCAGATACATTATGCCAAACACAAGAAAGCTCAGCACTAAAAGTATCAGGGCAAGTCCCAGGATCCTTTTAAGTATTTGTTTAGCCATTAATGTCAGTCTCTGCGTCTACTCCATAGAAATCGAAAGGAACATACTCTGCAAATCCGCTTACGCCCTTACGAAGAACTGTAGTGTTATTGAAAAGTCCAACATATCCAAATGCATTGTCATCTATAGCAATCTGAACGATCTTGTTGGCAAGCTCTGCTCTCTTTGCAGTATCTGTCTCAGTTCTGAGCTGCTCAATCATGCTCTGGCATTCAGCACTCTCAAATCCACCTACATTGTAGTAAGCTCCGTCTGCAAGAGTTGAGTCGATGAAATAAAGAGGATCACCTGACTTATCAGCGATCATGCAGTAAAGAGCAAGATCAAAGTCTGCGTTAGCAATGTAAGTAGCATCAGGATCTTCCTCAACTCTAAGTGTTGAATCAATACCAACAGCCTTAAGCTGCTCCTGGATCAGGATTGCAAGAGTATCAAGAGATCTTGCTGCATAGTATGCAATGCTGATGCTGAGCTTATTACCATCCTTCTCGTAAATGCCGTCAGCTCCAAGTGTGTAACCATCGGCCTCCAAAAGCTCTTTTGCCTTGGCTGTATCTACTGCAGGAACACTCACCTTGCCATAAGCAGCTGATGTTGAGAATGGTCCAACTGCTGCAGATACTGTACCTGAAAGGTACTCTGCAATCTTGTCCTTATCAACAGTGAGATTGATTGCTTCTCTCACAGAATCATCAAGTGTATTCTCATTGAGAATGTAGAACTGAAGACGTGCACCTGGAATTGAAACTACATCGTACAGATCAGGGCTCTGGTTATAAACCTCAAGAGCTGCTGATGAAACGCTGTTGTAGCAGTCGATCTCGCCGCTCTGCATAGCAAGGAGCTTGGGATCATCCTCCTGCATGTAGTAGAATACAGCGCCGTCGAGCTTAACATCGCCGCCCCAGTAGTTTTCGTTCTTTGCTACTGTTACGTCTCCCTCAGGGATAAACTCTGTAATAACAAATGGTCCTGTGCATACAGGTGCGTTGTCAAAATCTGTTGTTGCATCAAGATCGATCATTCCGCACTCAGGACTTGCAAGGTCGTTCTTAAGAGTAGGATAAACTTCCTTTGTATCGATAACGATTGTCTTGTCATCTGTAGCAGTCATTTCAAAATCGCCGAGATAAGCAAATCTGCTGTTCTCTGCAGCAAGACGCTGAAGGTTTCTAATTACCATATCAGCTGTAAGAGGGTTTCCGTTTGAGAACTGAACTCCATCATTAAGTGTAACAGTCCATGTGCTGCCATCTGCAACTGCGTCCTTAGCAAGGCATGGAACAGCACTCATGGTCTCGTCGAGCTTAAACAGTGCCTCTGAAACTCCATAAATTGATGTGTACCATCCATAGTATTCCTTGTGTACATCAAGACTTGGATAAGCAAAAGATGCTGCAGTGTGAAGAATCTTTTCACCTGTAGCTGTAGCCTGACTTGCGTCAGCTGTCTGATCATCAGATGTTGTCGCCTGTGTATCAGCAGATGCCTCAGATTCTGTTGTCTGAGTTTCTGTTGTCTGAGTTCCTGCACCGGAACCACAGGCTGCCATTGATAATGTCATGGTTGCAGCAAGAAGTGCTGCTAGAAATTTTTTCTTCATAATATAGTATCCTCCACTGTGCTTAAATTACCTCACACAATGGAAAGGATAGCATTGTGAAATCCACTCCACAAGCCCCCTGGGGGGTTATTACTACGTTGGTTATAGTTTTTTTCAATGCCTTAAATTATGCGCCAACCACATTAGTCATTTCTTCATTTGCGTTTCTATCTTCAAAAAGCTTTCTGATCCGTTCTTCCTGCTCTTTTTCAGACTGCTTCTCTTCTTTCTCCAGAAGTGCTTCGTGAATAGTCTCAAGTTCTTTATCAATGCTGTCCATGAGCTTATCCCATTCCTTTATGCTCATCTCCTGGCTACCTATCTGTATCTTGATCTCAGTTTCGTTATTGATGAGCTTGTAGAACAGTTCTTTCCTGAATGCATTTATCTGCTCTGTCAGTGAAGCATTATCTACCTCCGGCTCTTTCTCAGCATCAGGAGTTTCTGATTCTGCAGCAGCTTCCTCTGCAGTCTCAGCTTTCTGTTCTTCAATCTCCATGCGTTTTCTGGTGCAATGATTATACTCATGGATAGCACGCATTATGGCGTTGAGATCCTCAGGTGTGAACATACTCGCTGCCTTGGAGAGAGTATCAATGTTGTACACGTTAACATGAAGGCTTCCACCACTAGGAAGGGCAATCTTAAGGACCTTATCCTTTTCATACATATTTCCGAGCGTTATGGCATTTTGCTTGTAATCACAGACAAAAGTAACTCCTTTGTACTGTATGACTCCATCCTTCGCCAGAAAGCTATATGGACATTTTTTCTCAGTTTCAGCCTGTAGCTTCTGTCCAAAGCTTTCAGTCTCACTTATGACGGGAGTTGTCTCTTTTCCAGCTGCAGATCTTAATGGTCTTGTTAAATAATCATTCGCTATCGCTGCTATACCCATGTTTGCCTCCAGATAACAAAAAACGTGCCCTTTCAAGGATGTTCATTCCATTGAAAAGACACGCATTTCCGTTGCTATCTTTTATATCGGCAATATTCTTTAAATGTTTATGGGTATGATTAGATTAACTTCCGGTATAATGCTCATTCCAGCAAACTGGAATTGTTAGCACTCTGTCGTATTGCACCGGAGGCATAAAGCATAAAATGCAATCGCCAGAAACTGTGATACCACAGACACAGTGACAAGATACACAGGATTCAAATCATACAGGGCACCGAGAAGCCAACTGCCCAGAAACCATGCAATACCAAATCCTGTCTCAAATATTCCGAAACCGGTGCTTCGCATGGAACGCGGGACGATTCCACTGACAGCTGCTTTCATAATACTTTCCTGCGCACCCATTCCAATCCCCCACAGAATTATCCCAGCTCCGATCAACCAGGCATTTCCAGTCATAAAAACAAAATATGAGAAGAATGTGCTGCATAGTGTGGAAATGATCAGAGCCTTCAGCCCGACCTTATCATAAAGCCAGCCAAAGAATAGTGCAGCAAAGGCATCCACAGCCATTGCCCCAGCATATAGCAGGCTGAGCATGGATTCATTAAATGCTCCGGTATTAGCCGAATGAAGTGTGATCAGGGTGAAGTCTGCAAAGCCAAAAGCAAAAAAGCAGATGGCCGCCATGAACAGAACAAATGACTTCCTGAATTCAAAGCTTGCCGGTTTATCTTCCTGCTTTTCAAAGATCTCCGGATCAGGGTATCTTATCTTTGCTGTCAAAACAAGAGCTATGGTGATCATTGCAGGAACAAGCAGTATCGCAAAAGAGATTCTATATGTTGTAAAAAGGTCGTCTGTACCTTTTACAAGAGCTGTTACAAAAAGCAGTACCGGTCCGAGAAACGCGCCAAGCTGATCCAGAAACTCCTGATAGGCAAAGCCTTTTCCAGTTCCGATCTCGCTTGCCGCAAAGCTTACCAATGTGTTTTTGGCAGGCTTTTTTATCGCTTTTCCGATACGCTCCAGGATCACAAGACCGCAGGCCCAAATCCAGCCATGTTCAGGTACGAGTGCCAGTGCAGGAATCGCCAGAGCCTGTATTACATAGCCTGTGATAACAAATGTCCAGTATTTCTTCGTTTTATCTGCTATAAATCCGGATATGAGCCTTAGTGAATACCCGCACAATTCTCCTATACCGGACACAAATCCGATGGTTGCAGCGGATGCCCCTGCGAGGTTCAGATATTCGCCCAATATGCTTCTGGCGCCTTCATGAGTCATGTCCGAAAACAGACTTACGATTCCCATCAGGGTTATAAATATTATGGCGCCAGACAAAGCCCTTTTTTTATCCATGTTCTACTCCACTAATCCCGATTTGCTTATTTCATTATCCTGAAATTCAAAGTTCCATAATTTCTAAATCGTCCGAAACCAAAAGCTTTCCATTATCCAAAGAAAGGGCATCTTTCTTTGATGCACTGCTGGTTCTGCGATGAGAACTCACAGTGTTGCTTCTCATATTCGATCTGCACTCCGTAGTGCTGTCTTACGTACTCTATTCCATGCTTGAACGCAATCATAGCATCTCTTTTACAACATCTTGGACCATTTATCTGGCCAAGTTCTCCTATGGCGCTTGATGTAAATGCCATGTGATCTCCCCATGAGCCATCCTCAGAAAGTGGTCCTGTACCATCAATAATAGAAAGAGCTGCTCCTATAGATGTTATCGCTCCGCATATTCCCCACAGTCCGCACATCGCTCCAGGCATCCGAAGTCCTTCTTTCAAAAGCTTCTCCAAGGCATAGTCTATATCTATTTTGCCACCAGCATTATGATAAGCCATTAAAAGACATGCCCCATCTAATATATGATGCTCTGGCCCATGTATGCTTATATACGCTTTCTTTGCCATTGACTTAAACATCTTGATAGGATTTACGCCTTTTTCATTACGTATATCTTCAATAATCCTGTTTGCTTTTTCTTCAATAGTCATAAGTAGCTTCTCCTTTAAACTAATTATGAAGCTCTGTACTCCATAAGAGTTGTGTTCTGCCATTTTCCGAATCGATCTTTAGCTATTCTTTCTCTATAGCCAATTTCCCTGAAACCACATTTTTTGTGTAAGGCTATACTTGCTTTATTAATTGAAAATATTGCAGAATATATGCTCCAATATCCATCTTTCTCAGCTTCTCGGATAATCGTATTTACCAAAGCTGTTCCTATCCCATGACCTCTATAGTTTCTATCAACATATACACTCATTTCAACGCAGCCTTTATATGCGCACCTACTCGAAGAAGGACTTAACGCTATCCAGCCTACAACCTTCCCTTCTTCCTCAAAAACAAACCTACAATTCTTTACGTGACCTTCATTCCACTCAGTAAAACTAGGACACTCTGTATTAAAAGTTGATGTTCCCTCTTCTAATCCCTGCTTGTAAATCTCTGATACTGTCCCCCAGTCTTCATCTCTCATTTCTCTAATCACAGCATTCCACCTCCGATTTTTTTATCGCATCATTATAGATATTTAATGCCTCTAAAACCTGACTCTGTTTTTCCTTTGGAATCATCGAAAAAACTCTCTCAAACTTCAAATTCATATCTTTTTCTATTGTATTGAATCTTGCCATTCCTTCATCAGTCAGATTAAGCACTACACATCTACGGTCCCTTTTTGAAGGTTCTCGCAAAACATATCCTTTTTGGACAAGTTCTTCTACAGATCTGCTTACAGCACTTTTATCCATCTTAAGAAGTTCAGCAAGTTCCTTTACACATATTCCAGGTTTTCTGCCTATCTCAACAACCAGAAAGCATTGAGATGTATTAACGTTACATTGACAGCAATCAGAACTGTTTAGCTTCTCAAGATTACGTTCTAATTCTCTGGTACTTTCTCGAAATAGTTTTACCTTATCCATCGAATGCCCTCCTATGAATTTAAATGATAAAATCATTAGTTGTATTTGTCAACTAATTTATGATATAAAAAAGCCACATAGCTGTTTTAAACAACTACATGGCAAAGGAATCGTTTAACTCGATTTTGCTTCCACCGGCTCTAATTCCATACTCTTTGCTTTTCCTCGCAAATCCCGATTGGGAGCTTAATTATTTATCTTATCCAAAATCTGATATTAAGCAAAATAGTTATAACTGTTCCAACACAGGTAATTATAAGCCGAGTGTTCATTGGTGTCACATCACTAAGTTCATAGCATAGAAAAGCGACAACCAAGCATCCTATAATACTTCCCAGAATCTTGGCAATAGTAAAACAATGTTCAAGAATAAGCGTAACAATAACAGTTACCACATATATAATCAGGCACGTTTTTGAATCCAATCCCATGTTACGAGTAAGGAATAATGGAATAAAGCCAGCACTGGCTGCATTGAGGATATCAATCCTCATAATGAGAATACCAACAGCTGAAAGGACCAAGGCTATCGGAATAGCAGCAATACCTCCCAGAGCGCCGGCAGCACTGCTTGAAACACTATCTGATACGCTATCGTGTCTATTAAAGAAAAACTTATCTTCATCCCACATTATTTGTCACCCTTTTTAATCTGATTCAATTTGTTGACATACACTGCAGCCCTGCAATAGAACTTGAGCTGCTCTTCGCCATCTTTTATTGTTGTGGCTCTCTCGACTCCTTTTGCTGTACCCTTCTTGACTGCCTCATTAAACATCTTGCCAAGACGGGCTCTTATCTGAGCCGGTGATTCCTTGATCTTGTACTCTACAAGTACCTCATTCACATCTGCAAAAGTAGGAAGATCTGCCAGAGTGAACTCTTTATCCATCTTCTTGGCTTCCTTGATCATCTCGCCAACGGCCACTGTATAGTCGTAGGTAGTTCTTTTACCAAAGCGCTCTTCCAGCATCTCGCAGATATAATAATTGACTGTGATGTTCTGCTTCTTGGCTTCCTTCTCGATACGATCATACATATCCTGTGTAAGTGATAGATTTACTCTTGGCATATCTTCATCCTCCTATGAGTGTTGAACAGTTATGTTATATTTTGATTATATGAGTGTCGAACACATATGTCAAATGCTTTTACATGGCTCTGTATGCCTGATCATGGCTGACCTCTGACTGGTAATAGCTACCCATAGTCGTAGGTGCGTTGAAAAGAGCTGATAAAAGATAGTTCTTTATGTTCCGCACCTTGGTGGTATTATCCTTCATGCATCCCATAACATACTCAAGATGCATATGGTTAAGCTTCAGGAACTTGGACTTAACAAGGTTTGTAGGATACTCATTCTTGGAGATCCAAATGCTTGGATTCTGGCAAAGCACTGTCTCAAGCACCAAGTCATAAATGCCTTCAATAATGTCTGTGTCATGAGGATATCTTTCCAGCATGGTATCAATGCACAGATTTTCCCTGACTATTTCTGCATAGGCATTATACTCATCATTCAAATCGGTTTTCATCGAAGAGATATGATTAGTATTTATAACTCTTTTAGTATTATTAATATTATTATAATTAGGGTCGGATTCTCCGTGGTCTAGAACCGGATTTTCACTTGGTCTAGAACCCGAATTTTCCGTGGTCTTGACCCCGATATTTCCGGGGTCTGAAATTACCATATTTGTTCCAGAACTTTGTTTTTCCAAGGTCTGAACTTCTTCATTTTCTCTTGACGCAAAGTTCTTGAGATAGATCTTGGTAGGCTTCCCCTGGCCCTGTTTTTTGCGCTCTATGAGTCCATATTCCTCAAGACTCTTAAAAAGACATCTGATCTTATCTTCCCCACAGCCCAGCATTTCTGCGGCTTCCTGCTGTGCAAAGTATATATAAGCCCTCTGAAGCTCATCAAACCACTTATTTTTGAGGGATAATGACATTCTATCAAGCATAAGACCGTAAAGAGTCTTAGCAAGAGCGTCAAGCCCGCTAAAATAGGCGTTTGTGAACAAAAGCTTTGGTATTCTGTAAAAGGCAAGCATTTCTGATTCCTGACCGCTGAAATAGTCAAAAATGATTCTTTCGCTCACTCTTTTTTCCTCCCTTCGATGATTTTATGTGACGTTCCATGGATTTAAGTGGTGCAATTTCTGCACTACCCAATCAGTTGAAATCTGCATCTACGATTGAAATTTTTAACGTAGATCTTGCTTGGCTTACCTTTTGCCTGTAACTTATATATAAGACCAAATTCTTCAAGTTCATTCATACAATCAATTATTGTGTGCTTGGAGAAATTGATATCTTCCTGAATCTTGCTTAACGGATAAATGATGTAGACTCTGTTATCATCATCAAACCAATTATGTTTCTTAGCTTCGCCCATGCGGTCCAAAAGAACTGCATAAAGCATTTTGGCCGAAGCCGACAGGGAAGAAAAGCTCTTCCCTGTAAGCAGCTCTCTTGGTATCTCTACAGAAGCAAATTGCTGTGCCTGGGTGTTGTAAAAATAGTCCATCATATTATTGTTCCTCACTTTCCTGCGATGCCTTCCATTGCTCCAAGAGACTTACGATAACTCTTTCAATCTCAGACTGTGAATAATAAGCAGGGAAGTACTTGTTGAGCTTACGTTCTGTGATAAGGATCTTCTTCCTGGTCTGTGGCGTGGATCTCTTTTGGATAAGGATGTCTATCATCTGTTCCTGTGTAAGAGAGTCATCATCACGATATTGACGAAGATCCATAAGCTGTTCCTGCTTGATCATGCCGTTTTCGTGAATATACTCCCATATCCACTGTTGATAGGTTGGGTTAAAATAGGAGATTTCTACAGCTACTGCAATAGCTAATCTTCCTTCATCAACCATTGTTAATAACTTGGGAATTAGATATGTGAGTCGCATATATCTATGTATTTGTGCTCTTTTCATTCCCACTGATTCGCCAACTTCTGTTGCCGAATGCAACTTTGTCTCTTCAAGAGACAAAGTTAAATCAGAACGCTTACCTTGATGATTCAAGGCATCCATCTTCATTTTTAAGGCAAAGGCTCTTTCACTCGGAAGTATCTCTTCCCTCTGCATATTGGCATTAACCATGGCGATTGTCGCATCATCATTGGTCATTTCCTTGATGATTGCCGGTATCTTTCGAAGCCCAGCTCGTTTAGCCGCGTGAAGTCTTCTATGCCCTGAAATCATCTCGTAAGTTCCTTCATCATCCGGTCTTACTAGAACAGGTGTAAGCACTCCACTTTCCTTGATGCTTTCTACAAGCTCTTCCATCTTTTCATCATCAACTACCCTGAAAGGATGATTCTCAAAAGGATAGATAGTCATTACATCGAGATCCACAGTCCCCTCGGTGCTTGGAACACCGAGGAGCTCATCTATACTAGATAGCTTTACTTTCTGACCAACTCTTTGTGCCATTGTTCATAACCTCCCTGATAAATGATGTGTAAGCAAATGCTGCTTTTCCTTTTGGATCATATTGATACAAGCTGCTTCCTGAAGCACTTATTTCTGCAGCTCTTACCGAAAGAGGAATCTCTGTTTCAAAAACATTTATGCTGGATGAATAAGCTTCGTAAATCTGAGCCGCTATATCTTTTGCATAATTGGTTCTGTTATCCACCATAGTGATGAGAATCCCCTCTATTTCGAGCTTTGGATTGAGCTGACGTTTTACTCTTCCAATTGTCTTTATAAGCTGCTGAAGGCCCTTTACAGGAAGATATGCTGCCTGGCACGGAATAATTACCGAATCCGCACAGGCAAGTGCGTTAATCGTCATCATTCCAAGGGATGGCATACAGTCAATAATCACAAAATCATAAGTATTTCTTGCGTTATCCACATATTCTCTGAGAATTGTTTCCCTGCTGATAACTCCGGTCATGCTTATTTCCAAGCTTGAGAGCTCAATATTTCCCGGCATCAGATCAACACCTTCTGCATGGTGGATAATTCCTTTTGATACATCCACGGGCTCATCATTGATAATATTTACAAGTGCTGTAGCAAGAGAATAATCAAGTCTGTCCGGTTCATCACATCCAAGACTTATTGACATGCTCCCTTGAGGATCCGCATCTATCATGAGTACCTTGTAACCTTCCCTGGCAAGCCCAATACCAAGATTCACGCTCGTTACTGTCTTCCCTACCCCGCCTTTTTGGTTTGCTACTGCTATAACTTTAGACATCTCTTTTCCTCCTCATTCATCAAATGACTCAATAAACGCATCAATCTTTTCTGTGTTGCAGAGAACCACTCCCTTTACCTTTCTTGTGGCCTTGGCTTCCTTTGCAAGGCTTTCAAATGTATGAAGCCCCATTGAATAGAGCTCTGCTCCCTCCGCGTACCTGACATATTTCTTTTTGCCTTCCTTAACGATTTCTGCTAAATCTTCGATTTTCTTTCTTCTAGCCATGAATACTTCCTCACTTTCGTTTCCTTCTTCACAAAATTGTTCAATGTACTGTTCGATCAAATCCAGATCAACAAGGGCAGTTTTCCGAAGCTTTATATTGGCTTTAGCTTCTTTTGCCAGAGTCACAAATGACCAATATGCCATGCTGTAAAGTCTGGCTCCGTCCTGGTAGGTGCAATATCGATGTTCTTTTCCGACAAGATACTTATCTAAGTCAACTGGTGGGGATTTTCCACGATTCATCTGTAACCTCCGTTTCTGGTGTTACGAGATGCAATTAAGAAGATCAGAATTTAGGGTACAAAAAAACCACATCTTCTCTTCCTTCGAGAAATGTGGTCAAATGTGTGATGTGTCAGAACCGATTATTCCTTTGACAATTACCCTGGGATAGAAACTTTTAAAGTTCCTATCCCAAAATGCGATTTTTAAGCAAGTAGAAATTGTCTTTTGACACACCACTGATGTCCTATTAATTTTGGATAAAAACTACATACACGTCCAAATAGCTCCGTACTTGTCCAATGAATTCGTTGTAAAAATGTTGCATTTTTGGACAACATAGTACGTCTATGGATTTCAGTGATTCCTAATGAGTCCGTGTGTTACTTCTGTGATTTCAAGGTCGGGATCTCATTTAAAATTCCTCCACCACCTGGAATGTCTTGGAAATACCTGATTTCCGGCTCTCCAAAACCATGACCGGTTCAGCCTATACTTGACATGTTTGACCGTCTATTTGTTGTCAAAGTGTTGTCAGATCTATTTTATTGTTGTCAAAAATGATCAGAGACAGTGTCGCTCTTTAAAAAGCATCATTCCATCTGTCTACTAACTTGTTGAAGGACACCTCGTTTCTTCTGTCGGATGAGTCAGCATAGACATCAAATGTTGTCACCACGCTCTTGTGACCCATGATCGACTGGATTACTTTGGGGTTGTCCTCAACTTCACAGAGTCTTGTAGCAAAAGTATGTCTGCAGATATGACATGTGAAATGAGGGATGATTATCGGTTCTCTCTTTTCTTTCTTTGCCTTAAGAATTTCCTCTGCGTTGTGATCCGTGTAAATTCTCTTGATCGCCCGATTGATATCTGCTGCAGTAAGGCAGCCTCCGTCTCTGTTCTGGAAGATGAAACCACTCATTCCATCTATCACAGTAGCGTTGAGACCATTGCCATCCAGCTGTAACTCTTTTTCGACCTCGAAAGCATCCTTGACAGAGCTCATCATCGGAATAGTTCTGATACCCGCCTTGGTCTTGGGAGTCGATACTCTCAGTCTGCACTCACCTGTCTTCCTGTCAGTATAATATGAAAGACTGTGATTAACGCTGATTCTTCTCTTCTCAAGATCAATGTCTTCCCATCTTAGGCCGATGCATTCGCCGATTCTCATTCCGGTACCAAAAAGCACCGTGAAGATTGGCCACCAATGATAGTATATAGGACTGTTTGCAACGTACTCCTTAAATGCTCTCTGCTCTTCAACTGTCAGAGCTTTTTTGGGTACAATCTCCACTCCTTCTCTTTTTGCAATCTTACCCATGATCTTATCGGAAGGATTCCTTCTTATTATATCATCCATCACCGCAAGATCGAAAATCGGATGAATGATACCATGCACTGATTCCAGTGTGTTATACGAAAGATTTCTCTCCTTCATAAGGAAATAATAAAACTGGAGAATGTCTGAGTGTTTCAGGTCAACAACTCTCTTGGATCCGAGGTTATCCTTGATATAGCGATCATACGTATACCAGTAATTGGCCTGTGTTGAACCCTTGAGATCACTTCTCGTTGACATGTACCTGTTAAAAGTAAAATCGATAGTAGCTCTTCCAGCAGCATAGATGTCTAACCCGTCTAGCTGGTCTCTCTTTAGTTCATCCTCCTTGCGCCTCAGTTCCATCAGATCTTTGGAATATATGTATTTCCTATTACCATAAGGATCTGTGTAGGTGTACTGATATCGCAGGTCAGATTTGCGTTGCAGCTCTCCTTTTCTCAGAGGCCGACCTCTAAAGTCTCTCTTTGTGTCAGATTTAGCCATGTTACCTCCAATTAATAAGGCTGGCTTAATCCGCATAGATTCTCCCTGGCACAATTCTATTATGACTCTATGAAAAGCGCACCGCAAGAACTAAATCGTATTAACCAACCCTTATTCTACCTATATGATTATCTTCTGAATGTCAGTAAATATTCCTCCAGCACCGGTCCGTCAATTCGGATCATAGTTGTGCTGTACTCAAGGTATGCACCACATTCTTTCGCAAGTCTCCTTATGGTCTTACGCTCCATACCGAAGTACTCCTCTGCCTCCGGATACTTGAAAAAGCGCTTGCAGGCGTTCCTTGTCTCCTCTACTTTACTTCTCTGATTCATCATAAAAGCTTCTCCCTTCTTTAGAAATATTTCTTCTTTATAGAAAATAGGGTTGGCTTTATCCATAAGACTCTCTGGCACGAGTCTATCATGACTCCGATTCGAGATTCATGCAACAGCTTTTTCCAGTACTGCGAAGTCTATTCCATTTCTCATTTCCCTTCCCGCACATGATCGTACTGTTTTTCTAGCTTCTTTTATTCTGGTCTTTACAGAATCATGTGTGAGTTTTTCAACCTCCGCCAGTGTCTCCACTGAAGCTTCCTTTGAAATATACTTTCGAAAAATCCTTCTGTTCTGCGGATCTAAGCAGTTTACCACATTGCTGACTCTGAAATAATCATTTCTCATTTTCTGCAATGTGATGATCTGCGTCCTGTGCTTCTCGAAATCATCTGTCCATCTGAGTATTCTGTAATACTCACCATTATGGATTGCCTTTTCAATTTCTTCCCTGTTTGCTGCATCACTTAGTGTGGGATTACTGATGTTTGAAGTCTGAACTCTTACACCGAGATTTCCCAGCTCCTCGCGTCTGTTGTAATCAATTTCTTCCTTAATAGTGACGCTCAAGTTTTTCTCGCAGCAGTCAACGATTGCTTCAAAGTTTGAGAAATTCCGCAATATCATGTCTACCCGTTTTTCGATGGAAGCTTCATGATAGTCTTCCACAATGTTTTCAAGATCTAGCATCTTGCCCCTCCTACAAATAACTTCTGTTTCCCCAGTTTTTGGCTACATATATAATTTTAGCTAAAAACTACTGGCGGAAGGTTCACTGATATGCGGAATATCTCTTCTTTTTGCCGTATTTCTCTGCACTATGCAGTATTCTTACAGCTCGTACTATCTCGCCCTGTCAGTATCCAGTCCGTTGAAATATCAAACTCACCGGAATATTTGACCACCAGATCCAGCGGAACAAGCCTTGTCCCGGTTTCATATGCCGAGATTATCCTGCCACTGGACAGATTGAACAGTTTTGCCACCGCCTCTTGCGTTAGGCCTTCACTCATCCTGAGCACCCTGAGTCTCTCCCCGACTTTCCTATCAGGCATTTCCTTCATAAGCCATGTCTCCTCCTTTCTCAACAAAACACGGACATATTAGCACATAAATACCGGGATTTAGTCTCACTGAAATCTCAAATAAATCTCAATTAAGTCTCACGAAAATCTCACAAAAATCTCACGATAGTCTCATGAAAGTCTCACGATAGTCTCATGAAAGTCTCACATAAATTGGCATAGTTAAAGCCCGGTCCATTACGAACCGGGCTTTTCTGCTCTATACAAATACAAACTCTTCACTTATAGGCATATCTATAATATCTTCTTCAGGCCTGTCAACAATTCCTGCCTCGATATCTTCCTCTTCTCTCCTCTTGGCATATATCCACATGAGAATTCCAAATAGTACAATTCCGTCAGGGCGTCTCCTAAAATATGTTGCCCTGGATATTCCCATTCCTACGTAGATAGCCTTGCCGTCCTTCACATTGTTTTCGCCTCTTAGAAATAGATCCTTCAATATCCGTCTTATCTGTTTCCCCTGGTTACGGGCATCAAAATCTACATCATAGTCTGTTCCAGAGACACTACCATCAACAAGAAGCTCTATAAGGTCCAGTATCATAGTTGCTTTTTCCATAAACCATCTTGATGTGACCACATCCCAAACAAAGTCCTCATATTCTTCATCAGTATATGGTTTTTTCCCTTTGATGATTTCGATGTACCTTCTTCTGATGTTCTGCTTTTCCTGCTGAATAGAGCCAAAAGTCTTTTTCCTGAACTTGTTTCCTCTCAGCGGATCACTCTGTCCCTTCGCGTACCTCTCTAGAAGTTTACAAGAATGCTCATGAACTTTATTATATGACATGTTCTCCCTTCTGCAAAGTTCAATTGCCAGTGCATGCGCTGATATACGTTTCCTCCTCATTTTTTCATATCCCTCCATTGAAAAAACAACAGTTACATCCCCTCTAAAAAATCTATCAAAAAACCGGGGACAGCAGTTGTTTCCTGCTATCTCCGGTCTTATGATGTCTTAAAAACTAGTTGCTGCTAACTCCAAAATCTCCAAAAAACAAGCTTCTTAACTATATCTGCTCTGAATCATCTGCGCTGTCTTCTTTATTTTTCCTTCTTGCCAGTCGTTGCTTCTCTTTCTCATACGATGTACAGGCGTCGATAATATACTTCACAGCACTCTTCCCATACTCATCAAGTCTTCTATACTTTCTGACATAAAAATCTTCCGTAGGGTTGTCTGTTTCTATAAGAATGGTTGTCGCTTCAAAAACCTTTGAAATGTCAAGATCAGCTGCATCGATCATACGGATTACTGTCCTGAAATCGGGATCTTTCTTCCCGTTAAGAAAATCCTTGGCAGTGTTGTAACTCACTTCTGCTTTTTCGGCAAGTTCTGCCGCAGGAATATCCTCTTTTTTGATCGTATTCCTAATCCTGTTAACAAGTTCCTTAACATCGTTGTCATTCATAATGAATCCTCTCTTACACTAATGTATTTTAACAACGGCGTCAGGAATTGAGAATTACCATTCTAATGAGATTTAAGTATCATTACAGTGATACACGTTTGTTGAACATCACGTGGATATAGCAGAATATACACAAAAAACGGAAACACAATATATGTCATTGGTTCCCGTTGCAATTTCACAATCTCACTTTGATTCACATTCTTCTAATTACGCTGCCCCAATAAAACCATTCACCTTCCTCTCGAAATTTACCGTACCACCTCCTGTTCCAAATGAAGTAATCAATCCCCATTTCCGTAAGCGCCGGTGTCAACAAGTGAAGGCGGATAATGCTCTTACCCATAATAAGCTTATCAAACAACGTGGGTTATAACTTGTACTTGTCTAATAGATGCACAATAAAAAATACTGCAACACATTGTGTCACAGTATTTTCATCCAACTTTTTAATTACAACAACGGTAATTCACCCAGGCTAACTCTCAAGCGTTCTTTAACAGGCCTTAAATTTGAGACAGGTACCTCATCAGTACAATAGCATTTATTATCCCTTTGTTTGGCTTTTTCCAACTCAAATTGAAGGTAATCATTTAAGCGACCATCTACAAAATTCTGTGATGAGAATTCTTCAATAAGCTCTGTATAACATTTGGCGCGTCTCATAATGTCTGCTTTTAACAGTCTTAAGCTATCCTTATTTGTAATCGATAACGTATCTGAATAATCATCATCGCCTTCAATCATTGCAGTTATCAGCGGTAAGGCAAAATATCTTCTACTCCGCGTGCCTCGTATGTATGAACTTGGGGCTTATAATAAGGCTCAAGTTCTGCCAGTGAAACTATTTCTATTTTTTTTAACTAAAAAAAGGAGCAACCATCGACGATTGCTCCCGCTACTCTTCCCATTTAGTTCACATCCCATCCATTCATCTTTTTAAACATGTTAGTGAACTCGCCCGGCAGCTTGGATCTCATGCTGCCTTCCAAAACCATCATCCTTTTCTGCTGTCTTAATGGCACAGGCCCGTTCTCTGGAGTAGCAACAACAATATCCACAACCTCAACGTTATAATATCGCTCGCCTTTCCTAAATGGAGCAAGGAACTGATCTCCGATATTTATATTGTTGCCCTCATAGAAATACCAGTAAGGTTCCTCGTCCGGATCAATTATGGATTTTACCGCAACAAATATCTTCTCTTCAGGTCTTACTGTTATGGCAAATCTTGCCTCTCCATCAAATGCAAGAATAGTGTCTGTACCCAGCACATTTCTGAGCCAATCGGACATATCATGCAATGCCTTATCTGTTGTTGGCATCAAACCTCTATACCTGTATGTATCATCTTTTTCATTAGTGAGTTCCAGATCCCAGTATGATTCATTAGGGCCTGGCCAGTCTACTTCAGCCTGCGACAGTTCATATCCTATGCAGGCAAGGAAATAGTTTGCAGCCTCAGGTGAAATCTTTTCCTGGAACTGACGAAGCTTCTCCTGCTTATTATTTTCATCCCGGTATCCCGAAAACCAGATCCTGCCATCTCTTGTTAATGTGAAATGTTGCTCTGTTTCCTCTATTGCTCTTGTTGGCTTGCCTTCTATCCTGTTATGGGAAACAAGCTTCATCTTTGTAGCAAATCCCTCAAAACGGCATGTGCCTAGATTCATACAGTACGTCCTCCGCTTTTAATCCTTTGGATAACATTGGTTCCTATCACATCAGTAACGCTTTAAAACCATACTCTGGATTCTATTATTCTTCCCTCTGCTCCGCCATATATATTCCCCAGTCCTTAAACTCTTCAGGGATATCAAATACTGACTTGCCCTCTTCTTCGTACCGGCTGCAGATTCCGGGATTATCTTTGGAAATCACATCCCATCCCGTGACAAGGTTATCAACCCGCTCTATCTTGTGTTCTTCCAAAAATCCATCAAAACTGCTTATGTCCCTGCTGTATATCTGCAGAACATTATATTTACCAAACATGATCTCATCTGAGCTCTTATGACCTCCAAAGCCAAATGAGGAGAGTCCGTCATTGTAAAGAAGGCTACCTATCCCCTCAAGAATGGCTACCGCTTCTTCTCTGGAGCAGCCATCAATGTAATAAACATCTCTGTGCAGCGACTCTACAACGCCTGGCTTTACTTCCTGTTCATCATCTGCTTTGGCAGGGAGTTCCAGTATAAAGAAAAGAGGTTCATCATGCATCGCTATAAAATGGATCAGTACATCCTCTATTTTCCCAATGCTCACATTTGCAGTTATGGAATTACCTGAGATCTCATAGCCTTCATGTAAAATCGTATCTAATGAAATCCTGCAGCCTTCTTTTAGTCTTAGTATCTCCGCCATAATCCTACCTTCCACAACATTGCTTCCAAGCTATAGAACACTATCTTCTACTATTCCTTTAGTAATTTCCTAAGAACATCCTCATCCATCTTTGGTAATGCTTTTCTGATATGTTTTATTATCCTGTCCAAAGATTCCTCCGGACTCCTCTTATAAGCTGATCTGCAAGGCTTGTCGCCCCAGTAGTTTTCAGCTATATCATATCGGCAGTTGCCCCAGCCGTATTCATCGCCATTCTTACGCTTACTGTATTCATAATTTACCGGCACAACATATGTCTGCATCTGAAGCCTGGTGATCACTGTCTCAAATCCCTTGTTTCCACCCTTTTTATAATTCAAGCTGTCCTTAATCTCCCGAGTCAGTATTGCTCCTTGTCCAGAAATAAGATCCACAACATCTTTATCCTTATATGGTGCAAGCCCGTCATCAAATCTGGCATCAAAGTCATAACCATCCCTGCGGTAATTACAGAAGTCCGGCCATAGTTTCAAACTGATAAATCCAGCTTTTTTCTCAAAGAACTTGCCATAAACAAGCTCTTTGTTCTGAAGAACCTGTCCTTTCCAGTCCCAGGCATCCCAATGGATTTTCCCACTCCAGCGTCCCTGATACCATGCATCATATGAAATATTCTCTTCCAGCGAGAAGCCTTCAATCCTTCCTGAAAAGAATGGCAGAAAACCTATCTCATTGACAAGTTCCACCAGATCCTCTCTACTTCTGATCTCATCTATCATAGCGGTCACCTACTGCTCTATCAGATACTATTCTATTACTAAAGTCCCTGGCCTATTCATATATAACCAAAGCGTATTCATTCAACTATTTCGTAGTCCTCGCTGTCATCTGCTTCCCCTGTTGTGCAGGTAAAGCACATATAACTTCCTGTAATGCCGCTGCCTGCTGCCCAAATAGGATTTCCGCATATAGGACATTTTGCTCCGGCTTTCTTTGCATCAAGCGCCTCCTTCAAAGACTCTGTTACGGTCTTAAGGTCCTCTCCGGGATTGTTCTTAACTACTGACTTTGCAAATTTTTCTATGCTTATCTCAACCATTTTACTATTCTTCCTTGTCATCAGGGTATTCAAAAACGTAATCTCTGGGATCCAACTCTTCCTCTGTCCCAAAGATTGTTAGCTGTTTTGCCCCTTCTATCATTTCATTATAGGCTACTCTTTCAGCCTCCGTTAGTTCCCTTGCCACAGATAATCTCCAAACTTATATAATTCGAACATTCACTCTTTTTCACCAAGATACTTCATGAGCGTTTCAAGCCCCTCTATCGGAACACAGAACGTGCCGTCCCTGTGGATGCAGCCCTCATGAACTTCATTTATGTCAAACCATCTGACTTCATCAACCTCTTCCTTCTGAAGAGTGAGGCTATCTATATCTACCGGCTTTTCATATACATAGACAAAAGCCACTTCATTATCCTTGAAGAGCTTTCCATGGAACTCCATCTCATATTTAATGTGGAATTTTCCTGCAAAGGTAAGGTCGCCCTCATTTGCTCTTATTCCCAATTCCTCATGAAGTTCTCTTTGTGCTGATTCGAGCGGATCATCACCTGCCTGGATGTGACCTGCAGAAGAGGTATCATACATCCCAGGGAAGGACTCTTTTTCTGCGCTTCTCTTCTGAAGAAGAACCCGATAGTCATCATCCTCTTTTTTTACTATCCATATATGAGCTGTTCTGTGAGGGATGCCCTTTTCATGGGCTTCGCTCCTGCTTACTGTTTTCCCTGTGGGTATTCCATTATCGTCTGTTATATCAAAAAATTCCATTTTACTACGTGTTTCCTATTCTGTCATTGACCGTCAATTGACTAATTACTGCTTTTAATATAGGAAAGGAATACATTGATTATTCTTCAGCATCCGCTAAACTTAATAATCAAATATTTCTTTTCTAAGTTCAAGATATCTGTCAGCGGAAATCTCTTCATCACCAAAATGGCAGACTGCTGAATCCGCATCGAACTCGACATAATCCCAATACTCTGCGGTCAATGACGTGGATTCTACTATGTTTCCGCTCCCATCATACTGATCCATTAAAAATGTTTCCCTGCCACCATGTGAATTATCTACATGACAGATATAAGTCTTACCATTATATTCCGCGTGGCACAGCCAACCTGCGGTACCTTCTCCTTCTGCAAGCTGGAAGACTTCTCCATCCCTTGCATCCAGGTACTTCCCACCATATGGGCCATTTATTATGAGCTCCTTGACACCATCATTATCAAGGTCCACCCTTTCTCCAACCTCATAACATTCGAAATCATCAGGGGCATGTGGCAGCTCAGGGATCCAGAAAGAACAATCCGTACTGTCTTCATAATAAGCTTTTACAATGATTTCACCCGCAATTGCTTTTTCAAACAGTTCGTCAGCTTCCTCTTGTGTTGCAGTTACGGATTTCTTATCAGTATCAGAAATATTTACAGTCCCTTCATAAGTTTTTCCGTATGCATACTCACTCCACTCACTAAATTCCCTGCTGTCACCTTCTCCACGGTAAGATCTTATCTTTATTCTGAAATCAAAATCATCCTGAGCACTTGCGACATATGTTGTCTGTGAAGTATAAGATGTCAGATCATAATCTGGCTCGCGGAATGCTTCCTCTGTACAGAATTTGTTCTCTTCAAGCACCTCATATCCATCAGCTCCTTCAACAGCATCCCATGTAAAGACAACGTTTACTGCATCTTCACCCTGTTCAGTAACACCATCTTTTACCACCGGAGTCTTAAGTTCTACTATAGTCACGGTATCTTCATCAGCCTGCTCCACAGTGGTAACAGTGTCTTCATCTATCTGCTCCACAATTGATTCCGTATCATCTGCATTGTATGATCTGCTCCCACAGCCTGCCACCAGGACAACTGCTAAGCATGCAGTCATGCACATTATCTGCTTTCTCATACCATTTTCTCCATCCTTTATTATTTCACTTTTCCTTCACAATCGTTTTAGGTTTCCTTAAGGCTAAAACATTATCATAAACATATCAAGAGGAACACAAACCCACTTGATACCCCTCATAAGAACACTTTTTTCATAACATGACTATCGGAATCCCCATTCCGATAGTCCCCCTCCAAAAAACAACGCCGCAGTATTCATTGAATGCTACGGCTTTATATATCTGATTGCCTTTTATCATCTGCTGATAATTCTTTCTTTATCTCAATTCAAATTCTGTCGGAATCTTTCATATTGTGCCGCTAACTTTTCAGCTTCTTTACGGGCAGCTTCCTTCTTTTCAAAAAAGTATTCATCAAATATTCTTAATGCATCTTCGTAACTGGGATTAAATGTAAAAATTTTTCCATGATAAATCCTGTCAAAATCATTTTCAAACGTACTGTGCTCTTTTCTTTTCCCATTATAAAAGTCACATTTGTAGATAAATACGCGCCCCCTGATGTCTGATGCTTTCCCCCTGGTTTTGTATTCAGATATTTCGTGTTTGGTAAATAACAATCACAAAGAACATTTTTTCCTTGGTCGTCTTATTACTTTCCATTATCTCCTTCATACCTGACCTCATCGGGGCTTCCCAAAATCACATATGAACATTATAAACCATTGCCCTGCTATTCCTACAAAAATAGAGCTGGGATTTTTATATTTCCCAGCTCAGAAAGAACTCATTGCTTTTCATCAATTACACTGTATCAAGCAGGTCTACTCGCAACAGTCTGCCTTCTCCAGGCAATTGCTCCGCACCTTGTACACCGGTAATTCCTGTAATACCTGGTAAACTTACTCATACGTTTCCTGTAGATTGTTGCGCCACAGCCCCCGCAGGTAAATACATACTTAACGGACATTCTCTTAGGCTTATAGTTCTCGACACCTTTTTCATTACCACTTGTTGTTCGCTTAATGTTATAACCATACTCCTCATTCATCTCCTGAGCATAAGCCTTCCATTTTCCAGTGTGCTTCATACAATCCTTACATGTATGCAAAAGCTCATGAATAATAGTCTCCTTACATGCCTTTTCAGATATACGATTATCTGCAAGAAGGCGGTCAGCTATCTGTATAGAATATGTTCCATCCTTATTCTTTTTGCACTGCCCCCACCTGCTCCTTGCCTGGGTATTTATCGTCCATTCTTTTATCTGTCCTGTCTCGATGCCCAAATCTGCAATCTCATCCAAGCATTCCTTCTTAAGTCTTTCAAAATCCTTCATTGTTACAAAATCCCCAACATTATTTTATTCGCCAGTATTTAAATATTCTGCATTTTTCCATATTCTTTGGCATACTCAATCTCTGAGCGGATACTTTCCGCAGAGTTGTTATTACCCTGAGTTCTCTAAGTAAACCTTACTCTCCTCTTAGCAATCTCTGCTTAGGGTTTGCGGCTAATATCAGCATTGCATCTACATCTGAAGTCAGCTCTATTATTCTCTTTACCCCCTCTTCAACAACAGGCGGTCTATGGTCAAGTCTATGTGCATCACTTCCTACAAAATCCACCATTCCATATTTTACAAGTTCAGTAGTAAGTTTTCTCTTTGCTGACGATGCACCATTTGTAAGACTGTATGCGTTTACCTGAATCTGAACACCTTTATCTCTTAGAAATGCAATACTTTTAATATCAGAAAACTCATATCTTTCAACATGTGATAAAACCGGAACATATCCTGCATCAATTATCTTATCCAGACATATCATAACATCATTTATACTTATACCATATGTAGGCAGCTCCGTAAGAACATATTGTGACAGAGTGGGATAAACACCATCTTTTATTTTCTTTATGCATTCAGTAATATTCCCAGGATGGCAAAAAACTTCACATCCAAGCCCCATAAGTTGAATATTAATCCTTGCTCCTTCAATCGCTCTTTTAAGTTCCTCGTATTTCTTCTGCACAAATTCTGCGTTATGGTCAAATGCCAAACTATGAGGAGTCGCATAAACACAGTCCACACCTTGTCTATACTCCATTCTCAGCATTTCAATAGCTTCTTCTGTAGTCCTAGCTCCATCATCAACTCCTGGAATTATATGAATATGTGTATCCCAAACAGCGTATCCTCCGATCATAGATAAATCCTCCTATCCCAATGGTTATAGAACACCCCATTCTTATATGCTTTCTTATACTTCTCCATATTCATGTTTCCTTGCATTAAGCAGCATTACATCTTTAACATATTGTTCTCGCCTGCCTTGTGGGAGCACATTAAACTGATATATAAATAATTTTTCCATTATTTCTCTGCTACTTTTAGCACCGCAGTTTCTTATCTTATTGAGATCGATACCATCGGCTATTGCCTCGGCTAATTCTCCGATATTTGTATAACCGGCTCTTTTCAATGAGTTATATGACCGGACTCCAAGCTCCAGAGCCTCTATTGGCGCTTCACTCATACTATTACTCAGATACAGGTTGAAATAAAATTTTCCTCCTTTTTTCTCGTGAACTCTATAGCCTGCCATTGTTTCCATTATCTGCGCTAGTGTTCGACACTGATCCTGGTTCATATTTAATTCCTCCATAAACGTCCTTGATGACCTCCTGGACCTGGCGAACATGTAGCTCTTTAATATCATCTCCGCAGTCCTTGTCAATCATCTTGGCCAAATACTTGAGATTTTTAGAAGAATCTGATACTGCCACCATATGAATATGATTTTCTTTATGAGTAGTAACAATCTGACGCACATAAGCTGTCCGCGTTGCTACATATTCCAAGACTCTTTCAAAGGCTCCCTCTGCAGTGATGATATCAAATAACATGGTTATCTCATCATCTCTCTTGATATAGGTATTATAGCCGCGAATAATTCCTGCCTTCTCGAGCTTATCAACCCTTTTCTTTGCAGCCACCCGGGAAATACCCAGCTGATTACCAATCTCCTGGAAACTCATGCGGGCATTACCCTTGATCATATCCAAGATTTTCTTATCAGTTTCATCCATAATCTCTGCTCCTATCAGTGTCGACTCTGATTAAGCTGATTATATTAAGCAGAAAAAATAAACGCAATAGAAAAGGTTACGAAACGCAACCAGTCGGTTGCATTCCGTAACCCTTATATACCCTTATCCTTAATTTAAATTAGTGTGCTACTCGGTTCTCTAATTTCCCATTATTCACATAATGCTGATAGTATTTTGCAAGATCATCACCAAATGCCGCATCAAGGTCTGCATTTTTGGCTCTATAAATGCTTACATTAAATTCTGCATTTCCAGCACGTCCCTCCTTGATTCCATACTTAAGAAAATGCTGTAAAGTTGCTGCAGAATCACCACCGGTTGACTGTGCAACATCAGGATTATTGCTTAAATAATAATTTTCATCATACACAGCAATAATCTGAGCTTTGTCAGTCACTTTTGTAATATCTGAAATATTAGGACTCACATAATTAGAAACAGTACTCGTTGAAGCCTGCCCAACCGTAGTATTACTACTACCACTTACATATGCGCTTCCTGTTCCATCATGATAATATTGGTATACTTTCTCATAATTTGCTATACCTCTATCATGAACAGCCTCGTAGTCTGCTCTTCTTTCAGAGTAGCTCTTACCACGATTACGTTGATAGCTTTCTTCCTTCTCTTTTTGATACTGCTGGTAGGCCTTTTCTTTTGCCTGCTTATATTCACTATAAGAATGTTTATATGCATGGCTATCAAAGCTAACAAAGCACAACATACAAACCGCAACAACCATTACTCTAGTAACAATTCGCTTCATATTCACACCTCTGCTACAAAAATATGTGAATAAATTATATCTCCTTCAAAACACGAGGTGCAACTATATACTTACTTAAATCCCCGACATTTGAACTATTCTATCAGAAATATCATAAAGGAATAATATAACAAATCATTCATTACCAGAAACAAGTCTAAAACACAGTCTCCATTTTCAGTGCAACCCTGCTGCTTTTCCTATCAAATCTGCCAATACAAAGCCTATAATAGAAGCATAATGTATTTCATTATGTTCTAAAATTCCTATTAAGCATATAGCGATCACTGCCGTTTCTCCGGTCATGATGGCCCAGTTATCCTTTTTACCTTTTCGAACCCGAAACGCAAAATACTGAATCACAAGTGTCGCAATAAAGAATCCTATTCCATAAATCCAATAGTCTTTCATAGGTATCCTTCTACCATTCTGGTAATTAAAACTCTTCAACTGTTAACATAACCGTTCGCATTTTCTCATTAGAAACAGTAAATATTTTAGCTTTTGTTCCTTTTTGCATGATATAACCAGCTACAGATTCTTGAATATCATTCGCTACTCTTACCATATCATCTACATAATCCAGCATAAAATATGCGCGATTGGATCCAGAAGCCAGTTTGTTTTTGATAAAAACATCCATATCGTCATTGTTTTTAATTATCGCCCCATTTTTATAAAACATGTTTTCTTCTAGGCTATCACAAATGGGCATACCTTTGTAATTTGAATGATCTCTATTTATCAGCTCATCATTTAGACAATAATAATCCTGACATATAAACCCACTTTCAGTGCTATTTGTATCATTTGTAACATCAATATGGTAACTATGTTCGCCTATCTTTACTATATTCCACGCATGGTCTTCATTATTATACATATCATTATCAGCGTTCCCGGTGACCACTATGCATCTAATTCCTATAGCATTTAAAAGATATTTAAAAGATTTTGCTATACCATCACACACTGCCTTTTTTCTTAAAATAACACCCAATATTGTATGCGAAAAATGTATATCTTCCACAGCTGCTCGTTCTTCAGCAACATCATGATCATATACAACATTCGAAGCTAGCAAATCATGGACTGCATGTATTTGCTCAGACACATCTTTACCTGTAAAATCAATTTTTTGTAAAATGGTTTTGGCATATTTCTCAAGTAATCCATCTAGTTTTTTGCACTGTTCCTCTGAATATACCTGTCTTATTTGCGCCCGTATCATTCCATTAGAATCTTTTGATACCATAATATTTCCATAGTCGATATAGTACAAATGTGGATTATCTAATATAATTGCTTTATAGATATTGAAAACATCTTCCATCGAGAGATTCGGAGAACAAAAAATGGCCTCTTTCTCACGTTGCGTTATCGCCTTATATATGACCTTATACGCTTCCTGTTCAATGCCATTCAGTTTATGATAATAATAATGATCATTAATCATATACCCTCCAACACATAAGAAGACCCTATATGAATTCAAATTTGCAGACTGCATTAAATATAATAAAAAGATACAATAATCCATCCGTCAGCCTTCTTCAGGTTGAGATGAAAATATCTCAGTCTGAGGCTGAATCTATTATTGCCCAATTACGCTCTGATGGTTTACTACCCACCACGTCAAATCTGCCGCTCTCTTCCTCATCAACGATGACCGCTAAATCCTCTTTTTCTACTAAATTCGATATAGACTCTATTGAAGGTCATAGCTTTGAATACTATTGTGCTGACTTACTTAGATACAATGGTTTCAGTAATATACAGGTTACTTCTGGTAGCGGAGACTTTGGTGTTGACATATTATGTCAAAAAAGTAGCCTCTCCTACGCAATTCAATGTAAAAAATATTCTGGAAATGTTGGGAATCACGCTGTTCAAGAAGTTGTGTCCGGGAAGATTTTCTATAAATGTAATAAGGCAATTGTCATGACAAACAGTTACTTTACCAAAGCAGCTTATGAAACAGCACGAATGACCGATGTCAATCTTTGGGATAGAGGTAGATTGCGTGAAATGCATATTATTGCCCTTGAAAATGGTTTTGTACCCGGCAAATACTAAAGCACCTCAAAACAAATGCTAAATGTCCGCATCATCACCATTATCCGTTGCACTTACATCGCCTTCATCATCAGTTTCGTTATCATCTTCATCCTCTATTCCACCTACAGCTACTAGTGTTATGTCATCTCCGCACCCTTCTTCGCTAGTCTGTGATAACCATTCTTCCAAATTAGTCTGTACAGCCTTCTGACCATATTTGCATATGGTATTAAAATAATCGACGCAAGATATTTGATACTGCTCATCATCCTTAAAACTGTTTGCAAATCCATCCGTGGTCAGAATATACATAAATGGTATATTTGAATCAAATTCAACTTCCTGTAAATATGACTTTGCATGTCTCCATGGCTCATCTTCAGACATTGAATATGTCTCAACTCCCAGAAATTTATCAGGTCTAATAACCACCTGATATCCTCTCTTGTCCACAAAAGCCATATCACCATCCCCAATCTGAAGACCATAAACAAAATCAGAAGCAATAATCATTCCAATAAAAGTTGTTCCGTATAATTCCGGATTAACTTCCTTGATTTGACTCAAATCAGTATATGCTTTACGAATCTGATCATAAGAATTCTTTATTTTCCGCTTCCATATGGTATGAAAGAGCTGCACAAACTTTGTCGTCTCACTTTTTTTCAAATGCTGCATCATACTATCATGATTTCCATCAGCATTAGAATAATATTTCCTTACCAACTCATAGAATGCTTCTACAGCAAAACGCGCTCCTCTATCGCTAAAGCGACATTTCTCACTTCCGTGTCCGTCTGCAATACAAGCAACAATAGTATGGTCAGGAAGAGTCTTTACAAGATTCGCGTCCTGACATTTTGGATTCTTACTACGCTTATGAGATGCTCCCATAGCAGAAGCATTTACTTTAACAACCCTCATAGGCACACCTCACAATTACCACACATCATCCCCAAAATCATCCGGTACTGCCAAATCTATTGTTACTGGTCCAGTTTGCACGCTTGAAGGTGCCCCAGATGGTGTAGAAGTTTCAACATTCGCCCTTCTGCTTGCAGGTGTGGAAACCTGTTTTGCTACTGTAGATGCCCATTTAATCATAGCAACCAACGCCTGCGGATTATTTGCATCTAAAACGAGTTCCTTATTTCCAGTAAATTCCTCTAATACCGATCTGTCAGCATCTCTTCCAATGGCAATGGCAATCCTAACCGCCTTCTTTCCCCATGGCATATTCAAAAGTTGATCCAGCTGACTTCGGTAGGAGTCAGTAGGTTGTCCATCAGAAAGTAAAACAATAACTGGTGGTAATGCCCTATCAGACATAGGAGGAATACTTAACTGACCACATAATAATTCAAATGCTTTTCCCAAATCAGTAACACCACTAGCAGTCATATCTCGCCATTGGTATGTCTCTATTTCTTCAGGTTGCGTTGTGAGCCAAGTTGCCCCAGTAGAAAACTGCATCGCTTGCACATATAACTGTGCATTTGTATTGTCTTTAGCAGCTTCTCTCATATCAGGAATAGTAGACTGAATGGCATAATTAACCTGCTGCATTTTGTTTTCTACGCTCATAGAACCAGAGCAATCCACTACCCAAAAGAAATTCAAAGGGCGTTTAGCCATTTCACCACCGGGTCGACGTATCATTTCACTCATTTTTTACACCTCCTTGAACGTTTATAACCCTCAATTTCATTAAAATTGTTTATTATTTCTTTTAAATGGTTCCTTCTATCTGACCAAAGTTGATTTTTGTTCCAGAAACCAACGCTGCACTTTGCCCTGGCGCTACGATAACCTGAGAACCATCATTTCTTATATAAGTCCACGGCGCATCACTTTCGTTCTTCAGTCCCCATTGACTCGGATTCTTGGGGTTTTGAGATATGCTGGCTACCGTTTTGGAAATATTGTAATTGTTTTTAATATGATGCTCATTTATCTTTGTGGTAAGATTCAAAAGTATTCTATGTTTTCCGATTCTAATCTGCGGAGGTGCAGTAATCGTATTTCCACATCCCCAACATATATGCGGCTGCCCATGTACATCTTTTTCCTCATCGAAGAAAACTTCCGCTCCACACACCGGGCATATCATTATGCTATCCAGCAATCTTATACTTGTATCGCGCCATTCTTTCTCAACAATTCTAGCGTTAGGATCAGTCAAGCCATCTGTAAATGCAGTGATGAATTTGTCCTTAAGAAATTGTGGATAAAGGTTCCAATAAATATTTGCATTATCATGAATTCCCGGAACAGGCCTATTCTCATCATTATTAGGATCAAAAATAAAAACTGGATGTTTTCCAAATAATCCTTTTAATGCATTTTCATCCAATGCGTGAATACTCGCCTCATTCTTCCCTTCCAAAGGATGACTTATAAACAGCATACAAAAAATAAGTACTGCAAGTGAATATAAATCTGTATTCCTATTAGGAGATGCCTCGCCTCTTACAATTTCAGGTGCCATATATCTCATAGTTCCATACACTCCACTATCATCTAGTCCATCACCTGAAACATTATCATTGTCACAAACCAATACATCCCCAGTATCCGGTTTAAAGAAAATATTTTGTTCCGATATATCTTTATAACTATAGCCCTTTTTGTGAAGCTCTTCATACTCTTTTGCCATATTATAAATTGCAAGAATAAGCTTCTCAAAAGTCGGATCAGGTTCGATTCTTCTATTTAATAAATCTGGGATATTTCTATATTCTTTAGGCCTTAATTCCATGATATAGCCAAACGTACCATCATTACTGACAATGAAATCTTCTGGCCAAAGAAAATTTTTACTTGGGCTTCCATCTTGAACCAAATTCATTATGGTATTCTTTTGCTCAGCAGTACTTGTAGCTTTAAAATACCACTTCAAAGCCTTTTTCCCCGTAGGAGAATCCACAACGTAAACCTCACCTTGTCCGCCAGCGCCTAAACAATCGCCTACAACATAAACTATGTTGTTATTACTATAGCTCTGTAGTTGCTGCCCTTTTTTTAATAATCCTTCCACTTAGATACCTCCTACTACTGAAGCATTTGAATTACGCGATATACTACATTACCGTCAGGGACAAACAACCTATAGATTGTTGCTCCATATTGAAGTTCTATTCCGTTAGCATAAGGATTGAACGCAGACAAATATTGAAACTGCTTATCAAACCCCATGCCTTTTGAATTAAATACAATCCGCTTATTAGTTATATATAAAATCCCCTTATACTCGTTGACTTCTACAGCCTCGTCTATAGATGAAACCGTTCTTCCCATATTCCATCTATTTCCTTTTAAAAGCCCCGGAACGCTATGTCCTACGTGTCTCGAATTTATAGTCTTTTTAGTTTTAGTAACCTCCAACATTGCTTTATCCGCATAATGACATATCTCGCCTCTTTTCAAAAACAATTTGTCAGGATTAATATGTGGAAGCCTTCCATTCATTATTTCATTCTTCGCAATGTCCGGTAAAATCGACTGCACATTCGGCGTTGCAGGTTTGGGTGTGCCAAAAAGCCAATCAAAAAAGCCCATCTCTATTACCTCTCTATCATTTTCCTATAATGATTTGCTTTTTCTTCATCACGCTCAACTTCATACCCTGTTGTATATAAATAAACTAATTTACTGATTGCATCCTTATCGCCTCCGTCTGCGCTTGTTTGTAAAAATCTTATAGCAGACTCAATGTCCTTTTCAACTTCGTCTCCATATAGCAAATGCATAGCATACTCATACATGGCAGGCGGGTAATTTTGGAATGCCGCTTTTTTTAAGTATCCAATTGCCTCTATCTTTGATTTATCATCCTTATACAAAGTACTATAAAGTCTACACTGCGCTTGTATATGGTCCTTATCGGAAGCTCTTTTTAGATAGCTGATACAATCATCTAGTTCGACCTCATTGCAATCCTCACTTATAACCCCGAGTCGATATTCAGCTTCGACATTCCCTTTATCCGCAGATAGTTTGTATAGTGATACTGCTTTTTTTAAATTCTTCTCGTAATACTCCCCTTCTAAGTACATTGTTGCTATCTTATAAAGTGCATCTGGATTACCCTTTGATGCCAATTCTTCTAATTTTTCTGCAGCTCGCTTAATATCTCCACTGTTTAACTCTAATTCAATGATTTTCTCCGATATAGTTGAATCATCAGATAGCTCAGATGCATGCTTTAATACTGTTGATTTATACTCATCACTTGATAACTGATTCAAAACATTCATCCAATACTTCGGATCATTGAAATCTGTTCCATTAGACTCAACCACACTTAAGGAAAAAAGAATTGCATCAACAAAAGCATCATCGTTAGAATTAGATTGCACAAAATCAGATATGTCTTTGTTTTGCAAAGAACCAGAAAAGTATTGCGATACTGTATCAGCAAAACCTTTATCATACAGTGCAAGATACTGATTTCGAAATCCCTCATTCATTGGAAAATAATCGTTTAAAAAAGCAAATACCCTCTTAGGTTCAGAAACGATAGTCTTTCCTTCCTCTTTTCTTAGTACATAGATAAGTTCACCCTCTGATGAAAAGACTCTTTGCCCTCTATTTTTATCAAAATCGTTTCCACACACCGGACATTTTTTCATTGGAGGATGCATATTACTAGATTTCCATTCAGCACCACACCTTATACATTTCATCGCACACCCTCTATACCACTATCTTTTGTGTCATATGGTTAGATATAAGATATCTGTTTATTTCTCTCTCCCAACCCGAATTATGTGCACGCCTGAGCACACATAAATCCTGGTTATTAAATAGCAGCGATCTCACTTCAGAATTATTGTTATATACAAACCATTTTCTTACTTGACTGTCAAATACCTCTTTCTTATAGATGTATATCGGCCCCATAGCTTTCCCAAGGAATTCTACTGCATAGTATTTTTCCATTTCCATCACAACAGAATTACTTCTATAATATTTTCTGACTGACAAGTATTCATATTGTTTCCAAAATCTACTTCTCTCATCATAGCCAAATACTTCATTAATAATCTTTATGTTTATCCAGTTTATATACTTTTTGACTATCGAATAATCTACACCCTCGAAGAAGTTTTTAAACTTATCCGTATTTACTTCACCCGTCTGTGTAACAAGAAATGACGCTAACTCTGGGTAATTCTCTAATTCACGATGTTCAAATTTTGATATAAAATTAATTAAGAACTTCTTTAATACCTCCTGATCCTTTTCAGCATATCTTCTTACTGTAGAAAGAAGTTCTCCTTTAGTTATTGCAAGATAATCCTCTTTCTCACAAAAGGTATAAAACAAGAATTTAATAGCTCGAAACAATTTACTATCTGTCCTTATGCCCCAGTACTGAAGTTTTTCTCCAAGCTCCGTTCCGACAGGGAATGGTGTTGATTTCAACTTCTTTATCAAAAGAAGTATAATATGATTCCCTTCCAGTGCCTTAGAGAATTCATCCTCTTTATAATGACATCCTCGAATCATCATTATAAATTTCTCATCCATATTGAGCAGCTCAGTAATAAAAGCATTACAATCGCGATTATAAAAAGAATCCTGCCATTGATTAAACAATATCTTGCATAATCTATCATTTGACCGATAGTTAAAAATCAAAAATAGATTTTTCATATTAACATTGTAATAATTAAATGGTAGATATCCAGCAACCCTAGCAGCATCTAAATCCGATAATGCAATGGCATTTACCTTTACTTGATACAATTCCAATTTAGCAAGCCTAGTTATTAGTTCAAAGAGACTTTGATCCTGAGAAATTTGGGGAATCTCTTGCTCTAATGGATGCTGTATTTTAATATCTTCCACCGCCTGAAGCAGTCTTTTAGGGGTATAAGTATATTCCATAAATGTCCTTATTAATTTGAAGATAATAGCTCCATCATCTCTGTTACCATCTCTTCATCTGTAAGTCTAAATTTAAACTCAACTCTTCGTGATGCTGCTAAATCCACATTACCATCAGCCCCATAAACTGGATCACTAAAAGATCTTCCATTGGCTGTCAAGATTGGCCTTAATTCTTCTATTTCACGGGCATTAAGAACAGTGCTCTCATCCATCAAGCAAAACCTTGCAACTGATAAAGCACGATCCTGAGACAGTTCTAGATTATGCATATAACTACCATTTGTATCCGTATGCCCCTCAATTATTATTTCGGAAACATATGACTTGAATTCCGGCTTTAGCAATACCCCAATGTAACGCGGTAAAAAGTTTTCCAAAAATGCCTGTCCTGACTCTTTTATATCCCATTTATTTACATCAAATAAGATACTAGAATCCAATGTTATTGCACCAGTATTCGGATCGATTGATACTTTAAGATCAGATCCATCAAATTCTTCCTTTAACGCTTCTACAAGGTTGGATCTCACTCCAATAATTTTATCCAGCTGTTCTTGTTGCTTTTCCATGATCTTTTTTTGTTCATCGAGCTTAATCTGCTGCTCATCCAGCTTTTCCTGCTGCTCTGCCAAAAGTTCATGTTGTTGCTCCAACTCCGATTCCTTTTCTTCATACAGTCGTTTTGCCTGTAACATAGTAAAAGAAATAATCAGAACAAAAGTAAGCAAAAGTGCTGCCATCATGTCTGAATATGATAACCAGTATGTTGTTTCTTCATCTATTGTTTCATGCCTTTTTCTAGACATCATCTTCCTCACTTCTTGTCATCAAATTTATCAACAAGTCTTGGCAGATTCCTCTGCATAATATCTAATGAATGAATAAGCGCTTCAAGATTTGTCCTCATCTCTGTAAATGATTTCTCCATTCCATCATATGCAGCCACCACCACTTGTGGTACTTTATCTGTAGTAGCCTCGACTTCTGAAATCGTTCCACTTAAATGCTTTGCAATTTCAGCCAGGTTACTATCGAAGGTATCAAATGTCCTATCTAATGAAGTTGAAAGCTTCGTATCAAACTCAGCAGAAGCCTTTGAGAGTTCCTGCGCAGCTTGATTCATATCCATAGTCCTGCTATTAGAGAGATTAATAACTTCTTGTATCTGCTTTTTAGCCACTTCCGCCAAACTATTACTATATTCTTCGGCCTTTTGTAATAACAACTGCATATTCTCTCTAGTACCCTCAGACAAATCTTTTTCAAGCTTATCAAGATTTTCTATCTGAAGAGCCATATCTTTTGCCAAGCTACCTGCAGCTTCTGACATCTGTTTTTCATGTTCTGTTAATACTTGTATATATTCATTCAGCTTAGCATTCATCTCATTCTGAGACTCAAGCTGAATATTAACACTCATAAAGTTATCATTTATTACTTTTTGAAGTTTCTCTACTTTCTCTATGTATCCAGACAAGCTCTCAATTGTCTTCTCAGACATTTCATTAATCGTCATAAGATTACTTGTCATATCTCCAACTTTAATGAGAATATCTTGCATATAATCATTGTTCTCGTTTTGCAGCTGGCATGTCTTCTCTATTGTTTCACCCAAATGAGCAAAATTTTCACCTAATGACTGATTCATTTGTTCTACAAACTTGTCAACAATTTGAGAGACTCCCTCCATCTGGGTTTCATTAACTTCCCTTGAGAAAGTCTTTAGTGTTTCATTCATTGTTGTAAATGCAGGTTCCAGCACCACCATAATCTGCTGACCTATGTCGTTAGGAATCTGTTTTAAAATGTTATACAAGCTACTATTATTCTCATAATATGAATCACTGATTACATAGTAATCGAATGCATCCAAAAACTGTCCTAATCTACTATAAGCATCTTCAATTATCTGTTTATAAAG
Source organism: Butyrivibrio sp. AE3004 (assembly GCF_000703165.1). Taxonomy (NCBI): domain Bacteria; kingdom Bacillati; phylum Bacillota; class Clostridia; order Lachnospirales; family Lachnospiraceae; genus Butyrivibrio; species Butyrivibrio sp. AE3004. The sequence goes on along the minus strand of NZ_JNLQ01000002.1, from coordinate 64,941 downwards.
GAAATTGAAGACTAATGAAAAAACCATACCATATATGGAGGTATGAAATGCCACTTTAATTCCATCCATAAGTGGAGCTATACTTTCCGAAATTTCCGCAGCGCTACCAGTATTAAACTCCTGAAGTCCCAATGACAGTCCCAGGAAAGTACCCAATATTCCCAATCCAGTCATAGTTCCTGGCACTAAATTGAACAGATTCTTCTTAATCGTTACATCTATCAATTCACGATTAATGAAGTCCTCTATGTTACACCTAAAACTCCCACCTGTTTTACTCTCAAGACGCTTAGCCTCAATGCTATATGCTTTATATGCAGACCTAAGCTCCGTTGCCTTAAAGAACGACTCTGGCGGTATTTGCTTGTAATCATCCCATAAATATGCATTTTTCTGATCAAAATCACTTTTGATCTTTTTTGCTGCTTTATGAAGATCCTTTGTAATTCTGTATATTTTTGAAAAATAGATAAATGCCGCTATGAAAATCAAGCCCGCAATGATAAACAGACCATAATTGATCTGTCTGCTGGTTTTTGAAACTCCATCTATATTAGTCAAGATTTGGCACACAACAAACATGCCTATATATAATACAATTAATCCAAATCCCCAATTATAGTTTCTTTTCATGATTTATTTTACCCTTTTTATTATGTATGGAATCTTCTTTTGTCTTATATCTTCCACAATACTATTTACTTCAAATGGACTAACATATAATCTCTTACATTTCTTACAGCAGTCCACAATAACACCAAACTTTTTGCCTTTCCCGTATGTTGCCACAACTTGTATTTTCTCCAACAATTCTCCATGTATGGGGCAATAGTACTCTGGCCATATATATAATTCGAATTCTTCTATGTTTACTCGTTTTCCAAAATCTTGCGATTGGTAAAGATTAGTGTCATCTATGATACTTTGTATATCAATATCTGGATACTCGTAATCTTCACTCTTTTTTTCAACGTCCCTACTGTCCCGTTCAAAATCACTTGAGGTATCAGACACTTCCTGAACATCTTGCTTTTCTTGATTTTCATCAGTCTGTATATCCTCTACGTTGCTCTTTTCTAATGATTCCCTCTCTTTTCTAATCTCATCCAACTCAACTCTTTTCGCATATGACCGCAAAACAGATAGTAAATCTCCCATGTCAAATATTCTGCCTTGCTCACTATAAGCAGCCTCTAACTCCTCTATTTCTTCCATCTTAGATTTTATTTCAGAAATAGTATTTTCGTCGTCCACCCATGAAAAGGCAATTTCTCTGATTGAATCACTAGTGTCACGCAAGAACCTCAAAAATGATACTGAAGGCATCCCTTCTATCATTTCTCGCATTTCTTTTATCGAATATAATCTTGATCCATTCATTATTACTTCCAGTCCACAATAACCAATTCATTAATAGCTCTAGTATATGAAACATATTCCATATTACTAGACATTCCGTTTCTAATTACATAGACCTTATCAAATTCAAACCCTCTTACTTCATCAACATACATAACAGATATTCGTTCTTCTCCAATCTCATCTATTGATGTATTGTTTATAGGCAGAGTTTCAGCAAACCTTTTTTTGTTATATTCCCTTGCCAAGAGGATTGCCCATCTATCCTTCGCTCCTTTATCTGTTGTTGTTATTTCGAATTCAAATTCTGTTCTAGACAGCGTTCTTACCGGCGCAGAGTCAATACCAATTTCTTTCATCGACAAAGAGAACTCGTTATTACAATAATGCGTAATCTGATTTGAATTCCTATAGTTTTCATCTAAATAGAACTGTTTGTATTCGAACAGCTTCTTTAGGCTTCTCCAATCATTTAGACCATGACCATGATTTAAAACCTGATTTGTATCACCATAAATATTAAAAACACTCTTTCCTTTACCAAGCGATGCAAGCATCTGATATTCCATAAAAGAGATATCTTGTCCTTCGTCAATACATATATATTTATGTATTGACGGCATCTTTTGATATAACCTCATCACATACTGCAGTCGCAGATAGAGATCATATCTATGAAATCCTTTTGGACGCTTGATACCTAATTCTTTTGCTTTCTCGTTTAACAAATTCCCGACTATTCGGTTATATGTCTTTAAGTTTCGATATTCTTTTGCTTCCTCAAGTATTCCTGAAACCTCGGCTTCTTTATCTGAAGATATTTGCTGAAGTTCTGCTTTTTTTAATTCTTCTTCCGCCTCTTGAATAGTTTTGGGCTTTTCTTCGAGCTCATTTTCTAATTCAAGTATATTACGTTCAGTCCTCTCACATATTCTTAGTTCCCGATTTGCATCGACACTAAATCGTGCAGCCCGCAGCAAATAATATTTGCATGCATCCTCTGACATATTGTCCACATCTGTAGAAAGCAATTCTCTTATCACTGCTCTATTATCCGAATCTTGCTCATCTTTAAGAATTCGTCTGACCTTTTTCACCGCCTCTTTTAATTCACCCAAGTAATCTTCTTTGGCCTTCTTTATCTCATGGTCCGCCAAATCAAAATATCGCTGTTTTAAATTATTAACTCGTTCTCTTAACCTGGTCAGGGCATCCTTAGATTTTGCTATACGTTCTTTTATAATTGTAGTAGTATCAGCAAGATAGTTCTGAAAATCATACAGTTCATATGAATTTGATATTTCCTTTTCGCCAAAAGACTCGAGAACTGTATTTAATCTTTCGCAAAATTCATCCTGATCTTGCCTAAGCAATATCAGCTCCAGGTCAATATTTTTAAGCATCTCTTCAGAATAAATATAACTCAAGAACGCTTCACTAATATCATTTTCAGTTCTAATACTCTTATTTATTACAAATTCCTTACTTATTTCTCCAATCAGCTCTAAATAATAACCTTCAATAGTATTCTGCGATAATGAAGAAATTGCCAGTCCTTCAGTAAGTCCACGCATGAACTCCCTATATTGTTTGCTTGGCCCTATTATCACTGCATCGCTTGAATCATATGCTCTATCCCAATTATGTAACTTCGATAAGCGATGCATCATAACCATCGTTTTACCAGAACCAGCACATCCCTGAACAATTACATTCTCCCCACTGGGTACATCAACTATATTATTCTGGTTTTCTTGAATCGTAAGAACAATATCTTTTATTTGCCTTTCAGCTCTTCTCTGCTTAAATATATTGATTAGGAAGGGATCTACTAATCCTTCTCTAAACTCTCCTTCCAGTCCTGCATCTGTACCTATAATGTTTTTAAAATCATGCAAAACAGACCTACTTATATTGAATTCCCTCCTCAAAGAAATATCATTATTTATAGATCTGTCCTTCGCATTATACGTTGCAAGCCTTTTACCCATTTCGCTATAAAAAGATAGTATTTCATTTCCACTTCCCAAATCCTTGACCTCTACTGGTCCAAGATAAAATACAAGTGGATTACCATTATTTTTTAGATCAACCCTATATCTGTAAGGGGAACGAGATAACTCATCTAATTCTTCTATTTTTTTATAATCAGACGCACTTACTCTTTTGTCATAATTAAGCTGCGCCATTTCCGTTCCATCATCTCCGCCTTTTATCACTTCGTATTTATTTACAAAATGTGGTCCTGACTCTATTTCAGAAATTTTATCCTTGATTGCAAATACTACTTTCCCTAGTTTCTTCTTCTCCTTATTAAATTCCTCCCCCGAAGATATCGATTTATTTAGTACAATATCTGAACCTCTTAGTTCCTCAGGTATATCAGCTTCTACATATTTATACCCATTCAGGACTTTGATATTATCTCCCGCATCATCTTCTATATTTATATTGACAAACGAATATTTTATATGGGAGTTTCCAAGAAGAATATCCAACTTCTTGTTCTCATCTTCACCAGTAAATGCCCACTTACAGTCTTCTATCTTTCCTAAAAATCCATAATAAAAAATCTTGATGACCTGAACCGTATTGAACAATTCTTCCAGTTCCTTCTGACCATCAGGAAACGTCAAATCAGCATTATTACCATCACTTACCAAAACGGCCAACTGAAGTCCAGAACGAATCGTGCTACTATCGCCATCTTTTAAATAAATGTTCTCCGTTCTTTCAAATTTATACTGTTCTGATAACTGGTAATTTATGGAGTCATATCTTTTAGCAACTTTTGCATCATTTGCTACAAGCATAACCCTGCCATCATTTTTATATTGTGAAAACACTACTTCAGAATAGTTCATTTTTTCCACAATCTTTCATTCTAAGCGTACAAATAATAGTCACAATCTGCCTATATTGTACCATTATTTCGCTTTTTAGTTTTTTCAATATCATACATATTAAATTAAAATATTATTAAAATTTCATATACAGGTATTCAATTCCAATATTGTAGACAGAAAAATAAAAAGAGCTGATTAGTAGCAGCTCTTTTTGAACATGTATTTCCTTCTTTTATACTTGCAATGACTATTGTACGACTAAGTAATATCTATAATCCCCTATAAAAATATTACAGATTCCAGAGGAATCATTTTATAGTCCCATATAAAGTCATACCATCCCAAAAACTTTATTCATTCTCAAAAATCTCTGAAAGCACTGGTTCCATTTTCTTTATCAAATCAACCACCAATGCGTTACCCATCATAAATTTTCTTTTATTTACTGGCATTTCAACTTTTTCTCCGTTAACAAGACATTCTTTAGTCCAATCTGACGGAAACCCCTGTATTCGCTCCATTTCTATCGGAGTTAGCAGCCTTATCTCACCTGTCTGCTTATCTCTAACGATATGTGTTGTCCTGCTAAAAGACCCTTCACTTGTAAGCATCGTCCTGGCAGGCTTATCATATTCATCAATCATAGGAATTGCACCTTCTGAGAACACATACTCATGTCCGTTCGCAGCAGTGCGGCAAAGTTTCTTTGCGCCCTTCAGGTATTGCCATGTCTGGCGTTCCTCTTTGGAAAGCCTTTCTTTTGTTTCATCACTATGAGTAATATCCGGGCTTGTATAATAAAGCTTCTCTTTAGGAATAAAGAATTGCTTATCAACATCACCGGTCTCCATGATATCCCCAAGTGTTCTCTGCTTTCCATCATAATCCGGAACTGTCTTGGCAGTGTAAATGGTTCCATCCAGCATCATTCCAGAATTCTCAAAAGTAAAGCTGAATGATTGCGACAACTCTCCTATCCCATTGGGAAGCTTCCCTACTTTTACGTACTTGGCATCAAGTGGCGCTACAGGAAATGCTGTTGCAAAAAAACCGCCTTTAAGTATCAACTTAGAAACGCTATGCTTATGGAGTTCATCACCATGCATTGATATATAGTTTGCATACCCAAGCATTCTCTTTGCATAATTTGTATCATTTCTATAAGCGAATATAAATGTACGTCTTCTGCGCTGCTGATATCCATATTCAGCCGCATTTATGACTCTCCACTCAACTGTATATCCAAGATCCCTGAAGCAAGCCAGGATGATACCAAAGTCACGCCCACGTTGGCTTGCAGGACTCTTTATCAATCTATCTACATTTTCCAATAATACAAAAGGGGAATTCTTCGCCTCAAGCATATCCCTGATATCCCACCAAAGGATTCCCTTCTTTCCTTCCAGCCCCTTAGATGTGGCAAGAGTTGAAGCTACAGAATAATCCTGGCACGGAAATCCGCCGACCAAAAGGGTATGATCCGGCACTTTTGTTTTATCTACAGCGTTGATATCCTCATTTGTTGTATCATTTCCATCAAGATCAAAACATGTTCCAAATCTATTAACATAGCAATCATGTGCCCACTGAGTCTTTTTATCTGCTGGTTCCCACTGACTAAACCATACAGTCTCCCATTTCTCAGGCTTTTTCGCATCTTCAACAGAAGATATTGAGTTCAGACCACATCTGAATCCTCCAACACCTGCAAATAATTCACAAACCTTTTTCTCCATACCGGACAAACTCCATTCCAAATAATATAGTAAAAATCTTACCACAGAACAGTGCTAGGATCAACACTTCTGATTAATCTCCACTAAAGATGATATCACAGAAGATAAAATTGATCAACTGGATCAATACGCTAAAATCATTCTTTTAATCCATCATTTATCTGTTCGAGGATATAAGTATTATTAAGCCAAAAGCACTGTTTTGGATATTGTCTCCCATCAGGAAGTTCATATGTATCTTTCGCATTCTTACCATGAGGCCTTACATGGCTGACGTGATTCTCTGATGCTTTAGGAAAATTATTCTGATATACTCCATTGACCTTTTCAAACTTAAGCCCTTCCTTTAGGATCCGTACTGTCCTCTCCCATACTGACTTTACTTCGACCTCAAGATCCTCATACGGGATATTCCAGAACTGGGCGCCTTTCAGTCTCAATGTGTCATCGGGATCAAACTTATAAACAACAAATAAGAATCTTGTCTCTCTGAGATAATTGCCAAAGGTAGAATTCTCCCAGTCTTCTTCGATGAGCTCTTTAAATTTGAATGTCGGGAAGGACATGCTCTCTTTGATCTTATTATTACTTCCAATACGGATAGTCTTTATAACAATACTAGCCTTTTCAAATTCTGCAGCATGATTTCCCTTTATGCCCAAAATTCTATATGCTAACAAGGCTTCAAGGCTCTTAGGTTTCTTGGAAGCATCTATATCGAACTTCACACAGAGATCATCCACAGAATATCCCGCAAAAGCATCTATCCTGTCAACAACGTAATCCTCAAAAGAGTCAACCACTTCATCTTTGATTATCGGCTCATAAGTATCTTTTCCGGGAACTATATAATTGTTAAGCACATAAGTCATATAGGAATTTTTGAATGCAAATGCTCTTGGCTTTGCTGGTTCATCGCTGAACGGTTGCTTCCTTCTGTTCATGGAAGTCGCAGCTTTGGGAGCTGCACCAAGATACATCGTATCCCCTTCAGAAAGTTCATGTGCTTTACCTGCCCTTATTTTAGAAACGATTATTTCATAATCATGTCGTATTATCTTAAGATCCTGCTCCGGTGGAGTGAACAGTTTAGCATACCCGATGTTGTAATCAAGGTTGTACTTTGCTTCCTTCATATAGAGATAATACACAAGAAGTATGAGTTTAGACTTGTTCCAGAAGTGGCTATGATCAAAGTCCTCATTAACGACTGTCATATAGTCTATCATTGTAAGAATGAGCCTTTCTTTTGCTGCAAGAGTCCCATTCTTATTGATTTTATAAGGTGTGACCTTCAATTCCACTCCCGCTTCCGGGAAATCCGCTCTGGCATCACTGTTACATGAATAATGGAAAAAGCATTCCTCGATGATCTGACCAAGATTGCCTTTGTTGCGTTTTACCTCGGTCACATCTGATTCTCCATATGTAGGTCCTTCCTCTCTAAGAACATTCTTATCGTCATCCATGATCTGACGGAATGATTTTCCTATCAATTTCTGAGCATAAGCTTCTATAGATTTTGGGTTAGTCCTGTCATATTCAAACTCAATTCTTATATCCATTCGTTTGTTACTCCTTAATGGTCGCATATCCATCCTGGGAAATGAGATAGATCTTTTTCGCGGATTCCTTTAGTACCTCTTTCCTGACGACCAGATTGATAGGTTTTTCTGCAAGCCTGCCTGAATACATAAACTTGACCTCATCGTTTATTTTTTCTTCCTTTTGACCATTATCACCCTCATACAGTTTTCTCAAGCGTTTTGCATATTCTAAAAGCCTGTCCCTGGTATATCCTATGCTTTCTATACGATTTCTAAGCTCTACTTTTTGGATCAACATAGCCTCAACAATAGTAAAATCATCTTTTCTCAGATTACCAATATCTTTTCTGACCCATGCGCTTTGCTTATTCTCACATTTTACATTTGGCCATATCAGCATATAATACTCCGTCATTAGGGCATCGTTTATAAACCATCCTTCAACTGGTTCTGAATGGCCACGCTGTATCGAATCAAGCTCAAATGCAAATGTCGGTATCATCGCATTACTATAATAAAGAGACGATTTCTCATCTATGAATATCTTCCTGCCACCCGTCTCGATACATACATCAATCCCTTTGAGCTGTGACTCTTTATCCTGCATCCGCGTGAAACGTAAAGGCCCACCATCCTTGGCATGCATTCTTGAGTACAGATAATCATCCATGAACTCAGCCAGACTCTTTTCTGCCTCCATATCCTGAAAACGTAAGGATTCAGTCAATTTCATCATCTCCTATTTTGTTGTCAAAGACAGCCTCTTCAATAACTCTGATACACTCATCTGTTTTCTTTAATATGTCTTTACCCCAAAAATGTATCACCGTCCATCCTAGATATAACAATTCCGCGTCTTTCTCTTTATCACGAGTACGATTTCTCTCTATCTTTTTTATCCAATAATCAGGGTTTTTCCCCTGTTCAAGTCTTGGTCTCAACACCTCCCAGTCTTTACCATGAAAAAACTCACCATCACAAAAAATGGCAATCTTGTACTTTGTAATGGCTATATCCGGACATCCTGGTATAGCCCTATAGTTTTTTCTATAGCGATATCCTTTTTCCCAAAGAGCTTTCCGCAAGATGACTTCTATCTTTGTATCCTTTCCATGGATCTTGCTCATATTGTGAGATGATTTTTCAGATGTAATCCCTTTAAATCTTGGTTCTTTCATTTGATAACTCCTGAATCATATGTATCACCATCCCAAAACCATATTCAAATTTACCAATTTCTCAAATCTGTCCATAAATTCTTTCAAGTCGGCCAGCCACCTTGCCTTTTACATCTTCCCGCGACATAGTATCCAGAAGTTGTGTCCCCCCAAGACAATTCAAATACTTATCCGACTCAACAAAATGGTATCTTCCGATTTTTTCTCCCCTATCCTCACGCTCTCTTATTGCATCTATTACCCCCAAAATCAGTTTTTTGTTAGCAGCAAAACCATTAGAAGATAGAAGCACAATCAATGACGCATAAGCATTTTCACAGACAAAATTAACCGCCTCATAATGCTTATCGCTATCAGCATCATATAGCAAAAAGCCTGTCCACCATAACCTAGCTAAACAATTAATAAAACAACTTCTCTTTGTGCCTCTCATAAATAAGAAAGAATTTAAAACGTCTTGTTTATCTCCAGATTCTAGTTCTTTACATCTTCTATATCTAACATAATCCCAGAACTGACAAAAAAGCATACCAGCCCATAGCCTTTCATCTGTAGCAATCGCTGGGCTTAAATCCTTAAGTGCTTCATATATTATCCTGACATTTTCCGCATCAGTAATAGTATAATCTCCCTCCGTAACAAACCTAAACTCATTGCATTGTACTTTAGATTCTTTTATCCATCCATTTTCTGAGAATCTTTTTATAAACCACCTATTCGTGTCATCTTCAAAGTGATCTTTATATTTTTCAAAATTGAGTTTAATATCATCAATAGCCCTTTGATCCAAATACATCAAAACCATATAGACTATCCCATCCTTTCACTTCTATCCTGTAGTTCTTTAAAACTTCTTGCTATAGGATCCGAAAAAACTTTCTGGCATACTTTGAGCAAACTATCATCCTCTGCTGAAATATTTTCAAGCTTACAATCATTTTTTTCCAACAGATCTCTGATTACCTGAAACCAGTGTCTTGAAGCAACATCTTCTTCATCCTTGCAAGCATGCATCCTCTGCAGCACAATCATCAATGCTGGCATAAGAACCAAACTAAAAGCTGTTGCTTTAAACCTATTTTTCCCCAGATTTCTATACAGATCATAAACTTCTTCCGTTAGTCCTATGATTATATGCTCATCATTATCGGTATTAACTGCTATGGATCCTCGCTTACTATCATTTAACTTCTCTATTGTAATAATGGACGGAAGCGAATCCAAATCTCTATCATCATTCTTTATCTTAAAATCTTTTGCTGTCCCTACAGCAATTATCTGATGGGCAGAAAGGTTAAAAGTCTGGCCCGCATAATCAGGATGGAATTTTTTAGAAGAAAACCCTTCTACGTTTTCAGTTAGCACCACAAACGTGCGTATTTCAATAACTTTAGATACTTCAGTACTATCTAATCTAAAACTCAAATAAGGTTCATACGATTTCAATATTGTCCTATAACATGTTGATGGGCATTCCACATGTGCAATAAATTGAGCCTTTTTGCTATCTATTAAGTTTTCAATATCTTCATTATCAAGCTCGAAGAATAGCTCTCCAGTAATCTCTGAAAATTGTGTTTTTACAACATACTCAACTCTGAACGATGAATCCAAGTAATCATCACCAAAATCGTTTAATATCGGATATGGAGACAAACTATCTTTTATTCGCATAATAATCCACCTCCATCATGCAGTAACCATCAAAATCCACCTTTAGCTCCAACGTAATTGTCTCTCCCTTTCTCATATCATCAAGCTGTACAGAATTGCCAATTATACCCGAAACAGCTGTTGATTCAGAGCCAGATACAATTGCTGCTTCTCTTATTGGCAAATCAAAATCGCTCTGTTCCCCAGAAATAGAAAATTTCAGCTTACCTTTTGATGCATCAGATGGAACAATCATTCTTAAGGTATATACCCCATCACTTGCATTCTTGCATATGAGTCTTTTTTTTACGCTTATTTCTTTATACGAAGTTGGATTTTCTTCCTGTTCTCCATGCCCGTTATCATTGTCTCCATTATTCGGTCCTGGCTCAGGTCCTGGATTTGGGCCTGGACCCGGTCCTGGATTTGGGCCTGGCGGATTTGGTCCCGGATTTGGTCCTGGCACAGGTTGTTTTTCATGGCTTCCGCTGCCAACTCCAGATACCATTTCATCCACATCAACTAAATCTAACGCTTTTGATTTTTTATTATTAGGAATTCTATCAGCAGTATCTATATTGATTATCCTCGTGCTTAATTCGTTTTTTTTCAGTTTTTCCTCTTCATCGCTAATAGTATCTGGCAAAAAATCGCTTGCTCCTATTGCATCCATTGATGTCGTATTATCCTTGGCAAAGCTATCTATTACACATCCTTTTATGTACCTTTTAAAATCAGCCAAAATTGCTGTATACCTTTTGACCTCTCCTCGACATCTTCCTGGCTCCCAAGCATCATGAGAAGGAACCTCCATCTTTTTGAATGCTTCATTCATATTATCGCCATCGATTATCATGACTCCAGAAAACTCAATGGATCCACTAATTCTGTTTTGTTCCAAAATCCGCATACCAGCTCGTCTTGTAATCAACACTTTCCTATTCAAGCCTTCTGATTCCTGCAAATATAACGTGCACTCTCCATCCTTAAATCCATACTTCTCACCATATACTTTTGAATCAAGCTTTATCTCTTTTATTGTAGGATCATTAGAAGTCAAAATATGATAGTAATCCAATAATTCCTTTGCCTCATCTGATTCATAAGGATTAATCGCTGCCATATATCTAGGAAGACTATTTTTATCTATAACCTTATCTTGGACTTTGACAGAAAGTTTACCTTTAATTATCGAAACCATGAAGTCAAACAGAACAGCATTCGTAAATGTTTTTTCAAAATCATCAACCTCATGCATTCCTATTACATAAATATCTGTCCCTGAACTGTTTCGCTCATAATCTGGATCAAACTGTGCCAATTCTGATATTGCAACAAATCTTTTATCATCCGAATAATAACATGTCCCAGTAGTTAAGCCACCAACAGATTCATCTTCAAATGACACTAGTTTTGCGACACCTATATTGGACAGCAATCCTTTGGTATCTTTTGACGAGTAAAATACCGTTCGTAAATCTGAGCATGCAAAAGACGCGGATTTTCCAATGCCAAAACTGCCACCTGACCCTTGTCCCTTATTAGATGAGCCACTCTCTTTTACAAGTCTGCTCCAACTTGTCCCTTTTTCACATGTATCAGATCCTTCTAACCCTATCGTATTATGGTCACTGATTCGTAAAACACTCACCTTTTTTTGTGATATGACCTTTTCAGCTGTCTCAAAAAACTTAAACGCATCCGGTTCGTTTCTATTACTTTTTTTGCATTTAGTAATAGCATCCTGCAATGTGTCAACATCTGGTATTCGTTCTCTAGGCACGTCAAACAAAACAAATTCAACCTCAACAGGTTTTTCTGTATTAGTCAGAACAGCATCTAAGGCGTTTTGGACGTTTTCACGTACAAGTGACTTATTCATGTTAGCTGTAAAAGTCTCTATTCCCGCATCATTTATTCCTACTATTGTAGAATTATTATTTGAAATATATCTCCAGCGTTTCATAATCACTTCTCCTTACAACTCAAACTTCTTATTTTTCTGTTTTGACTGATATTTGGCTTTAGTCAATCTAAGCTCATTTTCTATCGCAGAGAAGATTTTTCTTATATCCTCTTCACTATATTCGTAATTCGACTTATTGGCGCAGTTCCCGAGCAATCTAATCTGATCAATTATCTTATTTGTCCTACCCTCTGCTACTCTTTTGAAGCGTTCACTTTTTTCCTTTTCTGTCGACATATATATTCTCCTATTATAAGCAATACTTTGCATATATTAGACAATATATGGCGTATATTGTCAACATGTATTATATATTACCCCGATGTCAAAAAGGGCAATCCCCTGTAAAAGACTGCCCCAATAATCTCCGTTATTTATACTATCCATTATTATTTCAATTATTGTCTTAAAGTAAATCAAGTATTACTTTTTAAATCTATAAGACAACACTACCTCGCCATCTTCTTTAACATCAACTGATAGTTGATTCTTTACCTTCCTCTTGATGAAACCTTCTATCTCAGCATCGGTCATATGAATCCTTGTTCTATTAAGAACATCACACATCAACTCTTTCAGATTCAAATCAAGAGATGCCTTTACTGACCTTGCCAGTTCCTTCTGAATAGCCTCCATCTTAATATCGTCTGCTCCACCAGCATAGAAGCTATCTATATAACAATAGAAAACATCATTTTTTATTAACGTCTCTTTCAACGCATAGCTTGTCTTCTCATGCTCCAGCATTACTAAAAACTTCGCCTCAGGAAGTTCTTCCATCAATCCCCAGTAATCAGAGTCGCTTGATACCAGTACAAATGAATCCACATTATTTGTATAGAACTCCTTGCAGGTGCGAGCTGCAACCTTTACATCTGCCAGGGACTTATTATCCTTAAGGCGCTCTATCATTATGTACTCAACCGGAATCTTTACATATGATCCAAGCAGTTCCCATGCCGATGCAGCATGAATATCGTCGAACAAAATGATTTTCTCTATTTTTTGCAAACGCTCCGGTTCCAAATTCCTAATCGCAGCACACAGACTATATGGATCGGAGTTTTCACAATCAACTATAAATACACACTTATCACTGTTTTCAATAAAGGTATAAATATTTGCTTTTGTCTTCTCACTGACATCTGAAACCAGACTGAGATTCTGAAATTCATCATTGTTCCATCGATACAGTAATGTAACAAACTTCCTGTCATTAAGAAGTATGTTTCCCTCATCCTCTGCAGGCCAATTAAGATACTGCTTATAAGGATAACAGTTCATGTTTTCATAGTAATAAGCCGCTGCCTTTTTTGTTCCCTCTTCAGACAAACCATCTGGCATGATAAAAATGTCAGAAAGATAGTTCCAGTTAATCCACTCTGGAAAGAGATCCCTGCAGTTATTGATACGGCTCTTGATATTCTGATTAAGATTTATCAAGTAAGGCGTGGGCTCCTTCATATGAACATATATCTCAATGCCATCATCTGAAAGCTGCTGCATAGCATCCAATGGCATGTACTCAGGCATCCCAAGAATACTTCGACCTTCCTGTTGAATTCCCTGGCATACTTTCAGAAAATTATGTTCAAGCTGAGTCCTTAGTATGCATAGATTTCTTATGATGCGAGCCTTCTTATCCATCTCCAATTTCTTGTATATTGCAAGCTTTGGTGGCTCAGCCTCGTTTTCAAATATCCGTTTATTTATGCCAAGAAGGTAAGCAACCTTCGACACTATATCGTATTGCTCACCATGCAAATTGGCATGTTCCTGTTCATTTATCATTGAAAGCACATCAGAAAAATCTAATGATGTACTGCTATTTGCACTAATACCCATACACAAAATACCTCAAATTATATTATAAGCCGAAGCCCCCAGGCCAACTTATTAAAGATTGCTAAAAAGGATAAATTTTCACATATCATCAAGTTCACCCTCCAGGAAAAACCATCCCATAAGCCTGTCTTCGTCTCTCTCTCGTCTAAGCTGCTCCTGTTTACGATCAAACTCTCTGCAATCTTTCTTACTCATGCTGCTGACAAGATTTTTATACTGAGCATCAGGTATTCTTACATACTTATCTCTTTTTCCAAAAAACATAACTGCTCCTTTCTGCAGCTCACAAAGGGCATGCTATTAACATAAATATATATGTGGCTATTCCCAATAAAACTTTTATCTTTATACTCATGGCCGCCTCCTATGCTAAGTCACCGTCTCGTTTACAGAATTCATAGAACTCGCACGTCACACAAAAATGTTTACAAAACTTATTGTTTCTATGAATGCATTTCTTTATCCAATAAATCAGTCTGCTCATGGCTATCACCTCATTTGAAGCTCATTTCACCTTACACTCTATTAATGACATATCTCGAGTCCAATAAAAATGACAGTTCCATAAGTCCACTATTTATCTGAATCTGTAATCATTTTTCATTCGCAAAAAAATATAGAATTGTTGTTTTATGTCCTACACTTTTCAAAACTAATTCGATAAGCTTAATTCACAAATAGTTTACGGAGGTAATTTGAACATGAAAAGCAACGGTATCTCTGCAGATGACCGACATTTTTATAAAGAAATAGCAAAAAGACTGCGCATAGAAAGACTCATGAACAACCTAACTCAGGAAGAGATGGCTGAAATAATGGACGTGTCTCCAAGACATTATGGCAGGTATGAATCCGGGAGATATCCCATTCCCTTCGACAAGATAAGTGTTCTTCTCGAGGCCGGACTAGATTGCTACTATATAGTTACGGGAGAAAGATATTTTGACAGACTGTTCATAGATGGATTAACAAAAATGCCTGATGAAGAACTATTTGAACTCGCAAAAGATTTACCGGAGTCGTGCAAGTCATTACGGCCTGGTGAAGAATGCATCGCCGATATTATAACTGATCGCGAAAAAGCATGGAGTCTTATCATAAAAATAGTGTCCTATGGTCGTAACCATCATAACGATCCATACATAAGTGATACTTCCATTGACGGCTTGATAGCTCTCCATGCAGAGGAAATTGAACAAGCTCTTGCTGGAAACAAGCAATATGAAATGTTGAAGAAGGGATTTGCACAAGACTAGTTTTCCCACAAATAAAAAACACCGGAGGGCATCTCTGCTCTCGGGCATAATAGTCACTTCTTATTTACGTCATCTCTTATTGCTGGCAATAAACAATCATGCCACCAACTCCAAATCATTTTCCACTTCATTCCCCCAGGTATCCCAACCAGGAGTCTTTTGCCTAGCAAACAGTTCCACTCTTGAAACATCACCCATGAGATTTACGATCCTATCTCTTGTCTCTGCAGGCTTCTTACTATGCTCCTCGATGTGACTGATGATGACCTAATGAACATCCCTGCCAATTCTTTTTGGATGACCTTTGGTTGCAATGATGCACATCTCGACATTGGATCTTGTCCAATAGCCAAGGCCCATGAAAAGAGAATCCGATTTCTTATTCTGTTTCACCCAGACAAATGCAACTGTCTTGTAAGTAAATCCCCAGGCATCGATAACTGCAAACGCTTCACGTAAATTTGGAAATGTCACCCACATGAACAGCGCACAATTCTCCGCAGCAATATCCGCTACAGGTAATGCACAGATATCCTCTAGCTTCATGGTAGGATAATGTCTATCCGCATTTCTGCCCTTGCCTTTTTCAGAATGGACTCTGAATCTCCAGGGCGGATCCGCATAGATCACTTCGTATTTCTTTTTGTTATTTTCATTTTCTTTTTTCATTTTTAAAAATCCCCCTTTTAAAAAGCATCACCTGCCCCATCCCCGGTAAACCGGCACGCTAACGTGGCAAGTGGGGCAGATGTGTCCACATTCTGCTCACTTGTTGGGGCACATCCCCAATCCCCTCGCATCAGATTTGAAAATCTGACTACGCTTCTTCGAAGCTTTTTCTGGAAATAGCCACCGATGATTACCGGCAAAGAAACAAATATGGGCACCGCCATGGATAGCGATGCCCTGATGCTTAACGTGTATGTTCCTGATGTTTTGTTTCTTTCTGCTGACCATCAATGCCAAGTATCTTATCAATGTCATACTTCGCAACCTGATATGTCTGCATATCTTTTTTCACTTCTTTGTATTCTGCATAAGCAGTTTTCTTTTTCGCCAGGACTTCTTCATACTCAGCGGTCAACTCTTTTACCGAAGGAAGCTTTCCTTCTATCCTGTTAAAAGAATCCTTTGCAGCTTTGTGAGCCATGATATCATCCTTATGTTCTGCAAAAAACTTTTTGCTGTAGCCCGATTGTCTGTACTGAGTATACACATCCTTGGTCTTTCCATAGGTAATGATATTTCCACGAAGCTCTGAGATTTCCTTTAATCTTTTTTCATAAGCCTTTATATCGCTGCTGACTTTATCAAAGCGGTCTGCTTTATCTCCTGCTCTCTTTTCCAGCTCAGCATAACTTCTAAGTCCCTGCTCCTGAAAAAAGATAAGAGCCTTCATAACATTTTTTACATTGTACTTCTTTGCCCAGGTCTCATAGCCAGGACCTTTTCCCTTAGCAATGATGTCCTGAAGATTAAGGAGAAGGTCAAAACTATCATCCTTATATGAAGGTTTCTTTTCTTTGTTAAGGTCAGTCCCTTTAGCTACACCTTCAATTTTCTTCCTGAGCTCATCCTCCGTATATCCTTTACCCAGAGAACGAAATCTGATGAAGCGCTTCTGCCCTTTTCCTCTGACAGATGTATGCTTGCCTCTCTTAATCTCATAGCCCTGTGCCAATAATTCTGATAGAAAATCCTCAAATGTCTTTGGCTTTTTTGAAAGAGCAATGTCTACTGCATCACGAAGTTTGTCCCGGAAGCTCGGACCTCTGTCTTCATGGATGTATGTTGTCTTACTATGATATGGTTTTGGAGCAATGATGGAATAACCATTTTCCAAGCAGACGATATTACTAAGTCGTCCCAAAGCCATTCCCGATCCGAGGAAATCCCTGAACTTTCTATGACAATCAAGCGTAGTAGAGTTAAAGATCACATGATTATGAACATGAGCTTTATCAGTATGTGTTGCCACAACAAAAGCATGATTTCCTTTTGTAAATCTCATTGCAGTTTCATAACCGATGCGGTTCGCTTCCTCTGGTGTTATCTCGCCCGGACGAAACGACTGCCTTATCTGATATGCTATGACCTCATCTTTTCTCTTCCGACCTGTGATCTGCTCATAATTTCTTTTTGACAAAAGAAACTCTTCACTGGCTGTCTTTGGATCACACGCATATGAAGTTACATAAGTACCATCATCTGTTTTGTCAGGGTTCATAGCGTAATCAGTTCTCTCGCTGAGACACTTATGAAGCGTCCTGCCCTTTGTATGATGTAATGCAATCAGTCTTGTTGCTGCCATATTTCCTCCGTGGAATCAAAAAAACGGCCATGAGACTTTTACTAATCCCATGGCCATCCAACTATTGTATTGCAGCAAGGCGGGCAAGAACCCCCTTTACTGCTATCCATATTTCTTCCTGCTGTTCTTTAAGCTGCTGGATATCATGCTGGTAAATACTGCCATTCTCATTTGCTTTCTTTGCATACTGATTAAGATTGTTGCTGTTGATACGCATGAGCCTGACCACTTCTTTTATGTCCGACAAGTCCAGGACAATGATATAACCATCAATTGCCATCTTCTTGATATAAGCACTTAGGTTTTTTACACCTGCGGAATCCATCTTTGCTTTGATCATATCCTTATCATGGTCGGATATCCTAAGATGGATCTCTGTGTTCTTTTCCATATCAAAGCACCAGCTCAGGGGCGAGTTGCCTGTGAGGTCTGTCATCTGCTTCGGGCTTGCAGTCATGAAGCATTTTCAAAAGAGATGTCTTCTCTTCTTTTTCTTTAACACTGACCTTGGGCATGCTGACTTTCTCTGTAGCAGTTTGCCTCTCATAAAGCTTTTCATCCTCATCAGGGATTCCATTGGCGTTATCATCAATGACATTGACTGTGTTATTGATTATTCCATCACCAATCATATTGTCATTCTGCTCTATCTGGTCTTCAAGTCCTCTTCTGACATTACCGATTGTATTGGGATCAAGTTCCTGAGGGAGCTTAATACCAAACTCAGACCTGACTTTATACTCGATGAGTGAAAACACATATGCTGGCATTGTCCGGAGATTATTCTCCCAGTCGCTCATGGTCCTGTAAGGAATATCAAGATATTCAGCAAACTCTTTTCTGTTCATACCAGTCTGTTCACGAAGCTGCGTAAAACGTTCTCCCTGTGAAACATCTCCGGTGATCATGGGCATGACATTTGTATCCCGTTCCGCTCCTATATTCTGAGTCGGGGCAGAGATGGTTCCATTTACTTCATCCCACTTTTCTATGGGTATTCCTGTTCTTGGTTCCATAACGATATCACTCCCTTCGCTGCTTACTTTGGGGAAATCGTATCTCGAAGTGAGACCTCTGTTCCTCATCAATGGTCATGTCAACATAGCAGCTGAACTTATTGCCGGTCCTTTTTGAAACACAGTTTTCCAGCTTTACCGTTCCACAGTTCACAAGATCATCGGCGACTTCTCTTGTCATCTCCTTGCCTATTGCCTGGAAAAATCTGTTGTTCTTCCATAAAGCAAAATGGCACTCCATGTTATCACAGAAGAATCCTTTCTCCCTCTCGATAACATGAGTGCCACATAGAGGACATTCACCTACTATTTCCTCTTCGTTGTATACCTGCTTTGTACCGCTACCATCATCGAAATTCCCAAATGGAAGTTCATCACCGCCACTCTCTGCAGCTTTTCTCTGTCTAAGGGCAACAAGCCTTTTCTCATTTTCTTCATCACTCTCAAATGGAATGTAGCCGTCATAATCTTCGGCATTGATCCATCCATCATCTTCAGGTATTCCCATCACAATTCCTCCTTCGGATCGACATATGGATATGCGACCTCACGTTCATATTCACGTTCCCAACTGATCTTATAGTTCTCAACAAGGATATCCGCCATGTCCTTTATGGACTCTGTAAGATCCTTTGATGACTGGAACAAGTCTCCCACTTCTCCAAATATGGAAAGCTCATCCTCTGCAAGCTTAAGGCCTCTTTCTTCCGCAACAGCCAGATCCTTTATAAGCTGGGCTATTTCTGAGCCCTTCTTAAGAGCCTTTAGAAGTTTTATGTTTTCCTCAAGGAGCTCTATGTTCCTTGAAGCATAATCATGTCTCTTACCCATCAGATTGCTACCCCCTTTGCATCTTTACTGTCATTTCCGGTCATTTTATTTTTGATTTTGTCTTTCTCAAGTCTCAGTGAATCCAAAAGAGACGGCTTCTTTCCTCCAGCACCATCGGGTAAAATGCGTACTGTTCCAAGAATCCGTCTCTCCGCTATCACTTTTTCTTTCGGTTCATCCACTAAAGGCCAGTCATCATCTGCTCTGTTATTTTCGACAGAGGATTTTTCAGATGTGTTATTCCCAGTAGATGCAACTGTCTTCTCCTCATCCCTTGCCTCTGTCTTCTCTGATTTTTCAGTCTTCACCGGCTCATTATCCGGTACAATCTCAGGATGCCTCTCCTTATAGATATCCCTAAGTTCATTTTCAATCTTTGTGATGATCTTTGATGAAGCTCTCCTGATAGTATTCAGGGAATCCTTTAGTTCCTTCATGTCTGCATCCGTTGTATACCCGGTTAGATATGGAAAGCTGTAGGCATCTGTATCATAGCCCATATACTTAAGTACAATGCAGGCTGTTCCTTCTGCTTCCAGTTCTTTTCTGTTCTTACTGATATCTTTAGGTGCATCAGCATGAAGCATGGCATGTGTGATCTCATGAAGACATGTCTTTACTGTCTGCAGCTCACTCATGTCCTTCTGGATCGCAATCCTCTTATCAGCCACATGATAGTAGCCCTTCGCTCCAGACTGTATATCTTCAAAGCCAATCGGAACAGGACTCAAATCCTTGAGAACTCCCATCATAAGTTCAAACTTATCGACTTCACCCTTGAGCTCATCCACTCCAACCTTTGGCAACTCTTTTCCATCAGTCTGTGAAACATCAAAAGTAGTCTCAGCCTTAAATCCCATGACCTGGTATTCTTTTGTTTCCTTCACACGCTCACCATCAGAGTCGATCACAGGCTTCCCATTTGAATCAAGCTTATCTACTTCCTTCTGAACTGTATAAGGCGCCGGGGCAATGATCCTTATGCCCTTCTCGCCTTTTTTCACATAACGTCCCATCTTCTTCCATCCATCAAAGCCCTGACACAAAGTAGCATCAGGTCTCTGCATTGCAATGAGCATGCAGTTGTTCATGGAATAATGCGGGAATTTTGCCATGACAGCGAGGAGTTTTTTGTACTCCCCACTGTCGCGGACTGCCTTCACGCCATCAGTTAGCTGGTCTGTCAGCTGCTTTAACCTGTCTTCTCTTTCCATCCTTTGACTCCTTTTTCTCTGCTCTTCTCACAGCTTTCACATAAGCAATATATCTGGACTTTCTGGCCATATCACTCATCCCCCTCATCATAAGAAGTCTCTGCTTCCGTCTCAGGAATATCGTCCTCAGTTTCAAAATCTTCTTCATCATCACTGCCAATACTGTCGAGGTAATCCTGATCTGTATAATCCTGGTCGGGATCTACTCCGGTACTCTTTTTCTTATTATTCTTGGTTGATGTGTAATACATGAAACCACCTGCAGCACCAAGACCGATGATAAGTATAAATGCCATGATTGCATTTACATTTACCGGCTTTTTCTCAGGTTCGGGCTCCACCACTGGTTCGGTTTCCGGTTCAGGTTCCGGCTCTATCTTAACCGGCTCGGGATCCTTTTCCTCTTCCTTTCCGATTCCTGTAACTTTTATGTATTTATCCACCTGGTCATCATCCATAAGTGATAAAAGATCTGACTCATCAACCATGTTGAGGAAATGAACATTTTCGTTTCCCTCATCATCACGGTCAATGATGATATAAAAATAATTGCCGCTCTTTGTCATAACAGTGATGAACTGCTTGCCGCCTGCTTCAAGGGAGCCATAATCATCAACAAGCTCCATGTTGCCATCAGGAGTTAGTGGTCCCCATTTTTCCTCCACCGGAGTGTCGGGAGTTTCGGGTGAATTTTCAGTTTCCTCCGTAAAACAGTCAGGTCCTCCTGCAAAAGCAGTCACAGGACTAAAACAAAAAAGTGACCCCATAAGAGCCACTGATACGCCAAGAGTCTTAACTCTGGCACCTATTAACTTAATAGCTTCCATTTAAGATTTCCTCCATCTCGTTGTTTTCTTTTCCGTGGTCATCACTGTCTTTTACAGGATCCCCAGAATCAACCTTGTTACTTGTTTCCTTTTTCTTCTTTGGAGCAGAAGGTTTTTCATCCTTGACTCCAAGGTACTCTGCCAGCTGCTCAGGTGTCATCTTCACTTTCTCAGCAAGTCCTACAAGTGCAGTTGCCTCTTCTTCCTTGAGCTTCGCCGCACTTTCTTCCATCTTTGCCCTGGCTTCCTCGAACCTTACAGTATTCCTTTCATGTTCTGCTCTTATCCTTGTTAATTTCTCAAACATGCTTTTCCTCCAATGAAATCCCCCTGCAAAGCTGCAGGGGACTACATAACCTACCCAATACGTCCAAATCCAAGGAAGTGCGACTGCCAGTAGGATGTGTTTATACTCGAATAATGAACAGGGTTACCTGCATGGATCATCCAGCCACCACCCACGTAGATTCCGACATGACTAGCGCCGGGAGTATCATATGTGCCCTGGAAAAAAATAAGATCTCCAGGTTTTGCTTCCGAAGGTGACACCGGTGTTGTCCTGGCCCGAAGTCCATTAGCTGTGAGTCGTCCGTAATTCCAGCCGTTGCCACAGTGGTTGATTACCCAGCTTACAAAGCCAGAGCAGTCAAATCCCGAAGGGCTGTATCCTCCCCAGACATAAGGAACACCAAGATACCTTTCTGCCTCCGCTAGCATCCTGGCAAACTGTTCATCTGACAGATATTCCCCCGGAACGTGGTGCTCATCACTGTCACCGGGATGGGAATCATCCGTGTTGTAATAATCATCCTCACCAAAGAGATATTTCCTGTTTCCATAGGTGAGCATGAGAAGCTTTACACGTTCTTTTTGTGCTTCTGTGAATCCCAGTTCATCAGGGACAACATCAAGGGTATGATTTACAAGATAAACATTTAGAATGTAATAATCGTATTCCTCTGTTATGGTTTCCGTATATGGTTCCCAATAACCTCCGTCTTCAAAAGAATCATCCTCTACCCAACGGATTCCGGATACTTCCACTTCCCTTTCCCTGGTCTCAACCTCTTCCTCAGTGGTCAGTTCATACTGGATCTCAAATATCTCCTGCAGTTTTGCCTGTACATCCTCACGCTTGTATGCTTCAAAAAGGACTGTCAAGATTGCTGCCAGCTGATATGGGTTATGCCCTATCTCATCGAGATGATAGTTAATTTCGTCATAGTCCGCGTAATCTGTCTCTATGTTATCGATATCATCCTGAAGGCCTGCCTCCAGTTCCTTATAGTCATCCTCAGCTCCGAGTATGTCCTCATCTTCAGCAGTATATGAAGAAGCAAAAACCACATCTCCGCTGCCGCCTCCCATGGCAGAGCATGAGCTCATCATACCCATAACTGCAATTATCAGAATAAAAACAAGAACTATTATCGCTGAGGCAACAGGATTATCCTCCACAAACTCTTTTACTGTTTCCCATAAAAGAGCTGCCATATCTTCTGCTTTGTCAGTGATCTTACGTCCAATCTTGCCGCCGTTTTCTGCAGCCCTGGCCTGCTTTTGCATTGCCTTTTTTTGCATTTCCCTCTGGGCTTTCTGCTTTGCTGCTTCCTTTTCAGTGTCCAGTTCTTTTCTCTTATGCATCTTGTTGCTGTACTTTTTGTTTTTCGCTTTTGATGTAGCACTGCTGACTGCGCCACTTGCAATATAACCACCAGTATCAACAACCTCTTCTGCCACAACTGACTCATCTTTCCCGTCATCAGTGGAACCAACCATATCAGAAACTATGCCAATTCCGGTCAGCGCATCTGCAGCTGTTCTGGAAAAAGCCCCCGAAGGTTTACCATCCGCCCCGGTATTACCGTCCGTACCTTTTCTTGCAGTCCGCTGTGCTTCTTGGTCTGCTTTCCTTTTAGCTTCGGAATTCTTACGATTCTTCTCAATATCATTAGCCTTCTTCTGACTCTGCTTATGGATTTTATGTTTTCTTTTCTGTTCCTCTGCAGTGTCCCTGTTGTCAGCTCTTCCATTTCGAAGCTTCTTCTCGTAGTACCTCCTTGCGGAATCCTTGGTTTTCAATTTATTGGCATGGGTCCTGACTTTATTTTCATCTACGGAAGCCTCATCACGAGGCTCCCTTGTGTATAATCCTTCATCCATTACATGTCTCCCATCGTTTATGCGGTGGTTTTATTCTGTTCTTTCTGCGCCGAAGTCTCCGAGAACTTGGTATTGATAACCTCATACAGCTTGGTCTCTTTAGGGAATCTGTCAATGAACGGCAGTATTACATTTCCATAAAAAATAAGCCCTTCACCTTCTCCCGAATGTGTCACATACGAAAGCTGGTGTGGACTTATGTTAAGCTGTTTTGCAAGGATTGCCCTGTCCCCTACGGCCTGATTGAGCATTAAAATGAAGTCAGAGTTTTCAAATATATTTTCTACTTCCCTTGATGCAAGCAGGTCTTTGACGTTCTGGGTTATACCTGTCGGCATACCTCCCCACTTTCTAAAGCGCTTCCAGATCTCAACTGTATAAGCTGCTGTCTGCTCTTCACGAAGGAGCAGATGCATCTCATCCATGTAGTAACGGGTGGACTTTCCGGCTTCTCTGTTCTCTGAAACCCTGCACCATACCTGGTCCTCAATGATGAGCATACCTATCTTCTTAAGCTGTTTGCCAAGATCCTTTATGTCAAAGCAGACAAGACGGTTGCGCAGTTCCACGTTTGTCCTGTGGTTAAAGACATTAAGTGATCCTGTTACATAAATTTCAAGTGCAGTTGCAACGTATTTAGCCTCTGGCTCATCCTGCTTAAGGAGCAGGTTGTAAAGATCTTCCAGTATCGGAATATTCTCTGGTATCGGATCCTCAAGATACTTTCTGTAGACCTGACGGACACATCTGTCTATAACAGTCTTTTCCGTGGGCTGCAGACCATCCTTTGCTCCCATGATAAGTTCACACAGGGAAAGGATGAAATCCACCTTAAGCATCACAGGGTTATCATCCTCCGAGTAGTTCATGTTAATGTCCATGGGATTGATGTACTGGTCTGATGTGGGACTTATCTTTACCACCTGACCGCCAAGATACTCCACCATCGCTCTGTACTCATTTTCCGGATCTGATATGATGATATCATCATCCGTAACAAGGAATGAATTTACAATCTCCCTCTTAGCTGCGAAGGATTTACCTGCACCGGGAGTACCAAGGATGAGGCCATTAGGGTTCTTAAGCTTCTTTCTGTCCACCATGATAAGGTTGTTTGAAAGAGCATTAAGCCCATAATACAAAGCGCCCCTATGATCCTGAAACAGTTCCTGTGTAGTAAAAGGAACAAAGATCGCTGTACTTGAAGTTGTCATGCCACGCTGAATATCAACCTCGTTGTAGGCAAGAGGCAAAGTACTTACAAGTCCCTGCTCCTGCTGGAAATCAAGGCGTACCAGATTGCAGCTGTGCTTCTGTGCAATGGATGATGCCTGGAAGATATTGTTATCAAGCTCTTCCTTGGTCTTTCCTGTGTTCATGATAAGAAATGTCAGAAGAAACATTCTCTCATTCTGTGACTGCAATTCCTTAAGGAGGGCCTTTGCGTCCTTTCCGTAAGTAGCAAGGTCTGAGGGAATAATCTCCATATCATACCCGGCTCTTACAGCCTTTTTCTGTTCTTCTATCTTACTTCTGTCGAGCTCGGTGATAGTATGCTTTACAGTTTTTATCGCCTCATTCTGATCAACAGAGTGCAGATGCATGGTGACTATCTGACTTGATTCCATCCCTAGAAAATCAGCCAGCATCCTGTCGCTGACATCTGATGCATCGATTGATAAAAAGCTCATGGAACACCAGGTATCTCCCATCTTAAAATACCTTCCATTAGGAAATTCAAAGGAGCTTGGTGCAATAAAGTCTTTTACAGAAAGACCACTCTTTGCAAGGTATCTCCAATCAAAATGGAATTTCGCATTATCTCCCATATGAAGTTGCTTATGCATGAGAGCAAGTCTCTGCTCTCCATTAAGAGTTTCAGCTAACACACCAAGTCTCTTGAAGTTGTTCAGGATATCCATTTCTATATGGATTAGTCTTGGCTTTGCAGACCTCATGGAATCCGCGTGGATACCAAAAGTGATGTACTTTACTTTTGTAAGTCCGTTATTACCTGCCTGCATGTTACGGAGCAGGATTCCTGAGTACTCATCCCTTACATCATTGAAGGGATCATTCTGATGGACTATCGCAATCTTTTTCTCAAAGTCTCCCACTTCAGTTGCGAAGTTCATGAATGAAAGTTCAAAATGAACCGAACTGTCAAAGAAGTTTAGGAATCCACACCACTCCTCAAATATCTCGGTCTTATCCTCCTGCTGTGCAAGCTGATAATTGATATCCTGGAACTGGATGGTCTTTGTGTAATAGTCCATTCCCACTCTGATTATTCCATCCGGAAATACGCGGTCAAAGGGGAGCGTCTGCTGTGCAGTCCTCGGAGTCCCATCATCCTTCTTCGCATTTTTTATTATTTCTCTTACCTGTGCCTGCTCACTCTTTGATAAGCCTTCAGGCATCTGGAACTGTCTTGTGTTCTTATTTTTTCTCCACGGAACTACGAACAATTCTGTCCACCTCCCTTTCTGCCCTGGCTGTCCGCTCCAGAGCCGAATAATAATTATCCGTTTTATACGGTCGTTTTCTTGGCCGCACAAACACGGCCTCTATGAAATGCCCAAGATATACTTCCAAAGGTCTTCCATTTTTCTCGTAAAGTGCAAAGAAGAATATTGGCATCATTATGATCATCATGCACATGATAGCCACATTTACCGGAGCCATGCTCTTTATAAGAAAAAATGACGGAACTCCTATGAACGCCGCCACCAAAAAACATCCTAACTGTCTTTTTGTCAGATTTAAGATTATTTTGCTTTTGACCTTTGTAAGATCTCTTGGAACTGATATATATGAAGCTGCCATATATCTCCTTCCTCATTTTATGTGCACTGCAGGATTGCCTTGGCTACTGTGTTTGTCTTAAACAGTGAAAATGCCAGAAGCAGTGTATATCCTACAACTCCCCAAAGGGAACCTACGATATCGCTTGAAAATGCAAGTGTCTGTATAAGTGCAGCATAGATACCAACGCATATCATGATAAGGAATCCCTGAAGTCCTAATGCAAACAGGCTCTTTCCATAATTGATACAGACTGAGCTCTGTTCCTTGTTAGCAAAAGTAGCGAGTGGTATCGGAGCAAGGGAAACATACATATAGATCTCGATCATTCTCACATAGATGATGACAAATATGAGTTTCGAAAGGATCTGCGTTACGATCATGATTATTGAGACCTGGAAAAACAGTGCAAAAATGCTCCATATATCCATAGCCTCTATGGTTGCCTGCATCGAGGCAAGTGCTGATGCATCAACCGCTGTTGTGGCTGCAATGACTCCGCCCGCATTTAATATGATATGCTGAGCTACATCAAATACCGCCATTGTGAAATCAAAAGTATGCGAGATTATCTCTACTGCAATGGCTGTCTTAAACACCCATTTGAAAATGAACCATGTTTCAAAATTCGCCAGGTTGTTGTAACTGATTATCAGCTGTATCAGCTCATAACATGCTACAAACGTAAGGATTATTCCCGCTATCGGCATTATGACCGTCTCTGAGATATTTCTTATCATTCCAAAGACTGTCGGATTAAAAGCTGAAGGCGTTGTACCCACATCTGATGCAATCGTTCCAACCTGGTCATTTACACAGTCAAACATGGTCTGCAGTACACTCATAAGGTAGGGAATTATCATATCTTTGAGATGCTGTTCTATCTCTTGAAATAATGTGTCAAACATATCCCTCCTAAGTTTTTACCAGCTTGTTGCTGGGTTGTTTTTTAGATTGTTTTTAGATTGAGCCAGACTCGGAAATGTAGCCATTTCCTCGTTGGCGGATATCCGCCAACTGGAGATATGCAGAAAAGTTTTCGCTGGAGCAAGCTCCGCTCCAACTTTCTTGCAATCTCCGCCTGGCTCTGTATTTTTTCCTTATTCAGTTGTAATTTCTTCTTCCTGGGCTAATCAGAAAAGTCCTGAAAGAAGGGGAACCACAGTTGTTCCAAGGAGGCAAACACCACCTCCGGCCATCAGCTGCTTCATTCCCTGTGACTTGGCTCCAGGATTATCATTGCCATATCCCTCAAGAAGGTTTACAATACCCCATACACCAAGGCCTGCGCCTAATGCTACTACAATTGTCTGTAATGCCCCTACGGCAGAAACGAAAAATGCCATAACACGTTGACGGAAAAACGTATATAAATATACTTTATATAGTTTCCGACATCCTCCTTCCAATATTTTTTGTTGGTAAGCGACACCACTCGTACTTCTGTGATGCCGGTTGATAGTTGCTTTCCGGTACCCGTCGACTGATACCGGACACATGGCCATGCCGCCTGTTTCCAGGCAATATATAAAGCCCTGAATGCATGCCTTTTATTGACATAACATCGGGCTCCATATCATTACTCTTCTACTGTTTCCTCAATAACTTCATACTCGTCATCGGGTTTTAGTTTTAGTTCATGATCGAGGAATTTCTCGACATCGAACCAGTTCTTCTTATCAGCATCCGCAGTATATTTATACATTGGATGCTCTGTCAGATCATATTTATCCGACAAAAATGGTCTTACGCCACGCACCTGTACGATGCATTTGCCGCCATCCATTACTGCAAGCTCATCAATGCTCATAAGATCATGTCCGAGCTTCTGATAGTTAAGGTTATAACTCTGCGATGTTCCCCTGGACTCACCTGTGTTATACATGTCGATGGTCTCTTTTCCCAGACTGGTATTAAGGTCTTTGAGTGTTGTCTGTTCAGAGCCACCAAGGAAAATCTGACTATCACAGTTGCCTATGATGGTCTCGGAGTTATCCTTGTAGATAGCCTTAAGCTGCGACTTTGCCTGAAGCACAAGCGCCGCAGAAATCTCACGGCTTCGAATAGTTGCCATGAGCTTCTCCAGGTTCGGGATCTGTCCGATATTCGCGCACTCATCGATAAGACACCTTACATGAACAGGAAGCCTTCCCTTATAGACATCATCAGCTTTTTCACACAGAGTATTAAAAAGCTGCGTGTAGATCATACTGATAATGAAATTAAAAGTGCTGTCTGTATCTGACATTATGAGGAACAATATCGTCTTCCTGTCACCGGTCTTATCAAGCTCCAGCTCATCATAACTCATGATCTCTCGAAGCTCGGCAATATCAAAGGGCGCAAGTCTTGCTCCGCAGCTTACCAGGATACTCTTAGCTGTCTTTCCGGCAGCTAATTTATACTTGGAATACTGCCTTACCGCAAAGTGATCAGGATCCTTTTTCTCAAGTCTCTCAAAAAGAATATCAACCGCATTTTTAAAAGACTCGTCATCCTCCCTGATCTCCATTGAATTGATGAACTCCACAAGTGTGTTGAAGTTCTTTTCCTCCTCAGGAGCCTCATAATATATCAGGCCGATAAGAGCCGTATAAAGCAGCTTTTCAGCCTTCTCCCAGAAAGGATCTCCAGGAGTACCCTCCCCCTTGGTGTTAGCCATCAGCGTAGTCACCAGCTTCAGGATATCCTTCTCCGAATGAATGTAGGAAAATGGATTATAATGCTGGCTCTTCTTAAAGTTTATGGTATTGAAAACCTTTATCTCATAGCCTGCCTTTAAGAACACGTTACCAACTTCACCCAGGACCTGTCCCTTAGGATCTGTAAGTACGTAGCTGCTGTGAAGCTGTAAGAGGTTAGGTTTTATCCAGTTTCTGGTCTTACCTGAACCGGAACCACCGATAAGAAGTACATTCTTATTCCTTGCATGGATCCAGTTCTTTGGTCTTGAGTTCATCATTAGCCTCTCTGTTTTTGACAGGATGATGTTGTTCTCAAATACCGGATCTTCAAAAGGCTCTATGTCCTCCTGTTTTCCCCATCTCGCTGAGCCGTATTCCTTTCCATGCCGAAAGGATTTTGCATTCTTCCCCTTAAGGTAGACCGCTAGCCTCAGCGCCAGTCCGCAGACAATACCTACAGTAAGGTCAAATGGATTGAAGCTTGGCAGGATATTCGCAAAAGCTTTTGAAAAACCGCCATATATCACAAGCCCCTGGAGTTTTTCTGACATGTTGTGTCCCAAGGCTATTCTCCAGGCCTCACCAAGATTTGTACAAAAAAGCCCCACCAGCACGTAGGGAATATTAAGGATTATCAGTTTCTTTGTTTTTCTATTCATCTGACGTACTCCTTAAACTTCTCTTTTACTTTGCGTGGAGCCTTTGCAATCTCATCCTTAATCTTCTTAAGTTCCTTGAGAAGACTGGGCTTACCCTGCAGTTTGACTACTTTCGCAGAGTACTCCTTTACCACTGCGGTTATAGCATCCATGTCCTTAGCCTTGAAAAAGCATGTAAAGCGTGGAGGATCTGCTGTCTTGTCCTTTACAATGGCAAAATCAACACCATACTTGTTCGCAATTCTCTTGAAAGTCCTGATGCTCTCTCCGCTTACTTCCATGCTGGAAGCACCCTGACCTTGCTTTATAAGCTGTTTGACAGTCTGCTTTCCTTTGCCGGCAGTGAACTTTTTATTCTTCCTGTGCCGCAGATATGCCTTTAAACAATTCAAGAGAATACGCCCCGAGACTTTTCCGGTATTTATTGCAAACCGGACAGTCTTCTGAGATACTTCTTCATTCATAGGCACTTACCTCATGCAGCTCTATGATCAAGCTCAATAGCAGGAAAAGTATTTCCATGATCATCCGTAAGGAACATAGTCCTTCTCTCAAAAATAAACTGGATGATACCAAGATCTGCCTCTGTCAGAGACTGTGTTTCACCAGTGAAGCCGGTCTTTACCACAAGTGCATCGCCCTCAAGAAATAATCCAAGTTCATTTTCCAAAAGGTTCTCATCTGCACATAGCAGATGATAGTCTGCCCCAAGTGGCCATCCGATTACATTCCTTCCAAAATCGGCGAGAATATTTCTTATTCCTGATGAGTCCACAAGACTCTTAATTCCGCCTACTCCCACCAGCACACCTTTCCTCTTGGTCAGAGAATCCCTATATGCTTTAAAGGAAATCGCTTCACCATTTGTTTTTTCTAAATCAACAGCAAATTCTTTATCCATTTTTATGCCGCCTTTCTAAGTTTGTTATGCTCATCCATGATCTTTCCCATGCATGGAAAGCAGAATGTTTTTCCAACGCCGTAAGGACACGGAGTCTTGCAGTTATGGGGCTTTAGTCCGACAACCGGAATAGGATCCCTTGTCCCCTGAAAAGACTTCCCTCCACTGTATTTATCTCTGTTATATGCCTGTGACATTTTTTAGATTCCTCCTATGTTCTACGAATTTTGGAAAAAGAAATGGCACCAGTCTGGGATTTACCACAGACCAGCGCCACTATATTGGGTTATAGGTGATATACGGATTGCTTTACTTCGTTTCCGCAATCCCATATCATCATATCGCTACATCACCTTTGGACTTTACGCCCTTATCAATCACATCCTTTTCAGGGCGCTTTGAAGCCTCTTCCTTTGCAGCCTTGAGCTCCCCGATAAGAGATTTCTTTTCTCCGGACTTCTGTCCCATCTCCGCTTCTCTTTCCTTTACTGCTTCACGAAGAAGATGCTTTTCACCAAGCTCAAAGATCTTGTCCTTTGAGTCGTAGTGGTAAACATTGTCAGTGAGCTTCTCCGAAGGATCAACGGTTGTTGCATTTACTTCCCTTACCATATTCTCGAGAGATTTAAGATCCATCATTCCATTGTCAGGAACGATAAGAAGCTCATGAATACTGCTGGGGAGAATATAAAAATCGCCACCAGCTCTTTCTGCAGCCTTATCCATGAAATCCTCATAGGCAAGGACCCCTGCACCATGAACATTATCAGGAACCGAAGCCACAAAAATCTGCTCCTGCTCCGGTGGAATATTAAGGCCAAGCATCTCCAGATCCTCAACACCCATCTGCTTTGCAAGCACCTCTGCCATGCCCTGGATGACGATAGGTCTGATCTCAGGCGCATTTTTCACAGCATCTGTATGAAGCTGCTCAGGAGTGACGCCGTAGTTATCAAGCATCTTGTTTGTCACCACGACGCTGGCACCCTCTCCCACAATATCTTTTACATCGAAGCGGTAGATAACTGCCATGTCCTCAATGTCCTTATGAGGCACAGTCTCAAGGAGCTCTGCATTTGTCTCAGCTGAAACAACCTCCATAACCAGCTTGTTCTTCATGACATCATAGTTCTGAATGTCATTTATTCCATTGCTGATTGTAGGCGCATTCTGAAGAGCCTGAACAGTCCTGTCCACCATAGCGCCTGCGATTGTTTTCATATCAGTTTCATCCTTGGCATATGCTGCATAAGCCTCAGTAACACTGATGTTTACACCAACATCTGAACCGGTATGCTTTATTGTGAAAGCATCATATGTCTCATTGACCTTATCAACGAGGCGGTTCTCAACCTCAACATCATGAATGCCCTTATCCTCAAAGTTTTTTTCAACAAGATCCTTGAAGTTGTCCTTGAACTCCTGATAGCCTGCCTTGTCAGCAGCCTTATCTGCATATTTCTCATCCATTTTTTTAGCGTAGTTTTCCATATCTGTTGTATTAACGTTATCCATAGTTTCCTCCGATTATTGTCAAATTAAAATGAGCACCAGTCTTCCGTGACGTCCCGGAATCTGATGCTCTAAGTGAACCAAACACAAACAAACCAAAAGCTTTAACATTTTTAAAGAAAGAAAGGAAAAAATTCTTTTGCAAAAGAAAAACGCCTTGAGGTGTGGGATTTCGTATCTCACATCTCTTGGCGCATTATAATAATATCATGCCATTTTTCCGTTGAAAAGATGAAAAAATGGGGGATTCGAGGGTATTTGGGGGTATTAGTGTGGAATCGAGGTTTTTTGGGGGATTATAAAAATTACTCCAGCGAAATTCTTACCGTGTTTTTAGGAATGTAAGTATCCTTCTTAATTTTGAAACTGTCTTCACTAATGTTAAACCAAATCGTAAATGATCCCAGCTGATATCCATCTATATCATAACAGTAGAATGTTTTATAACTATTGATTTGCGGGCCTGTACCTGTAATGGCATAACTAAGTTTTAGATACTGGCTCCCTTCTTCAACGCCTAAAACATCAAATGTATCTACGTGAATTCTGCCGATATCAAACGGTGCTTGAGGATACTCAATTCCATACGCAGATGTTGTTGATTCAGAGACTGATTGAGACTCAGCCCCAGCTCCCTCAGCAAACTGGTCTTCAGAAGAATCTACTGTACTATTTCCTATAGAATTCTTCAAAAGAATTACATTATCGCTCTCAATCTTACTCATTAAGGAAGCCACTTCACTCATATCATCTGTAAGAGCTCCGTCCGATTTCAAATCCCAATACCAGAATTTGGATGTAAAATAATCTGCTAGGTCTTGTTTCCCAAATTTAAATCCATGTCTAGCATACATTTCATTAATTATCATCTGGTACACGTTTCTCCCATTAACTTCTCCACCAGATTTCTCCCATATAGTCAAAACATCCGCTTCTGTTAATACCCTTGAATATACGTCAGGATACAGTAACTGACTGTCTATATTATCCATGCCACAAAAATATATCATGGCATCCTCATCTGTACTGAAGATTACATAATCTCCTATGGTATCTGTTCGTCCTGAGTAATCTTTATATACTTGTGTTATCAAGTTCTTCCATTTTGATTGATATTTTCCAGGGATACTATCAACCTTTGCATCCTGCTTATATAATTCGAATCTTAATCCTTCTCGAATCCCTTTTGCTGCAGTATAAATGTATCTAACTCCCCCATCTGATTCTTTATCTCCAAAAGAATCATCATAAGTCAGTTCGTTAATCTTCATGCTGTATTTGTTTTCATCAGTTGCCGGGTCAGACATCTTCCCACTGAAAAAGGAGTAGCAACAGGTTCCATTCGGATACTCTGCATTTGATTCTGATCCATTTTCAACATAATACCCCCTGAATTTTCCATCAGATCGAAGATGGATAACTGTTTGCCAGTTAGTTCCATCATAGAATACAAATGAGTATGGTAAATCTGTAGGAAACATATTTTTTTCTACAGCACTATCTGTACTTTTAGTTTGGGTATTCTCTTCTGTTATGGCCTTGGTAGTTGATTTTGAAGGATACTCCTCTTTTTCATCCGTAGTTTCAGATATATAGCTTTTTTCTGTTACCGCATTATTATAAGTATTAGTATTGGTTTTTGTGTTCTTTCCTGATAAGCCAATCCCATCCAAAATAGCGAAGTAAAAAATCCACATTATCAATATCAATATAGGCTTTAGTAATGTATTATATTTTTTGCTCTTTAAAATATGAATCGATGACATTATAGGGAATAGAACTATCCAAAGAAAAACATCAATCCAAAACGGTAAAAACGGTTTTTCTTTAGGGCTTTCTTCCTCAACAGTATAAACAGGCTGCTCATATTGGGCTTCTGCCTGTGCCCGCTGTCTTCCTTTTTCAAATTCATAGCCAGCCTGCTCTGCACCATCATACTTAATATGTTGCACTTCATGATCAATTATTACCTGAGCTCCACAATGCTCACAAAATGCACGTTCTCTATCAGCGTCGATTCTCAATAGTGATCCACAATGTGGACATGTCAAATCTATCAATTTCATATGCAATCACCCTCATCCATGACAGATAATCGCCACATTACTTACAGCTTACATAGGTTCTTCGTTCCAATACAGATAAACACATGAGTCTAATTTGATGACATTAGCCCTGTTTGGATCAATATCCACATCCATAAACATATCAGCTTTCCCATCACTTCCAGTATCAATATTAAGCCTTACATAATTGTCTGAAACGTAGTATATTGTTCCCCCACCTTCGCGATACTCATAACTGACAACACCAAGATCCTCTATGATTTTATCTAAAGCAATCTCCGAACGATCAGAATTCACAAAATCCTTTAGTTTCCCCTGAAGCATATATCCTACGCTGTCATCATCTAAATATGCCTCGAAAGTATTATCATTCCATCCGCCCAAAAAGACTATTTCATATGATGAATCCGGTATGCTGGAAATGAAATAGCAATTATGATAAAACTCTGCTTCATTCCCTGTCATATTAACAAAATCCGAATATCTTATATTGCGATATTTCAAAATATTGCTATCTATATCTATTATTTTATTATCAGCTGCCTTAGATACCGTCTTTTTATTGGCAGCATCAATAATCGCAGAGATATCTTTAATCTCATTCCACTCAGGCTCATCAGCATCTGTTATCTTATTCGTTATTCCAAGCTCTTTTTCTCTCTTTGAAATCATGTCCCCGACTTCTGACATTGTATAAATAGTAACTCCGGCATCTTCAAAAGCTTTTCTATACGGACTATTCTTTCCGTACAGCTTCTCCTCAACTGACGGTCCGTATTCAGGGCCTCCCTCATCATTCCAGAAAGCATACGAATATGTCATATTCGCATCACCTTCCTCTTCAAACCTATATGACCAAACTGCACCGCCATCCTCACATAGTGATTCAAGATTTACTTCAACCGGTTCCCAATCCCAAAACAATTTTAAAGGTGTCAAACAATTACCTGCTTCAAATGTTTCGCCATAAACAAAATTCCATCCATCCTCTGTGAGAATCCTGTACTCATATTCATCAGAAGCAAAGCCACTATATGTTCCTGTACTGATATAACCGTATTTGTTGATTGTAACAGCGTAACGAAAAACTTCCTCATTCTCATATAAAAGCTTTAGCTGACCTTCTACATTATTAACCACAAATTTGTAATCCGTATAGTTTTGTCCGCTTGAAAATTCTTCATCTCCCCAATCTGTTGTTATAGAAACAAGCAATTGTTCTGACCCCTTATCCATGGAATCTATGTATGCGTATTTAATGGCTTTTACATTCAATTCATTATCTTCAGCCAATATCCGATGGATTATCTCAGATAACAGATACGCTTGGCCATCTTTTTCTTCATAATTAAAAAACGCACTGTGAAGATCTCCAAAAAGCCTATAGGATTCAATGATTACAGGCTCTTCATTTGCAAGAAATTTTTCATATGATTTTTTTACATCTGAAGGATTTGATACTGCCCCCATTTTCCCAGCAGCATTTTTTTCAGGTTCTGAAGCAGTCGGTACCGCCTCGTCAAGAATAGCGTTGTCTTCTTCATCACTTAGCATTTTTTCAGAATCACCAACACTACTTTTGTCCAGACTAATATCCTCTTTGCTACTCTGATTCTCCTCTGAAATAACAGAACTCATTTCATTCAAATTTAGCGGCTTTACATCTGCACGATTAGTTGCACATCCAAAAAGTGCAGAAGCAACCATAGTAACCAATGCATATTTATAAATATCTCTTTTTCTCATAAAAAGGCCCTCATAAGTGAATACTACTATACTAATTCTAACATCTTGCTATAGTTACATTTATAAAATAACAATTAACAAAGCATAGGCTCTTAGCAATATTTAAGCCAGATCATATCTGCTTCACCTCATTACATAGTTATTATGCTCATGAGAAAATGATAGCAAATTAGATGTACATTCTTTTGCACATAAAAGGCCTAAATAATTAATTGTGCAAATAAATAGGGATGCCACATGTCCAAACGCTGATGTGACACCCCACTTTCTACCTATATTTTGAAAGCAAAATAATATTTGCTTTTTCGTATTCATTAAAAACATCCTCTGAAAATTCAGCTTGTGAATATTGCGGATTATACCAGTTTTTTGATGAGAAGTATTCATTCAACTCAGGAGTTTTGAATGCCCTTCCTCTTCTGGCATATATCTCGTTTATAGCTATCCTTATTTCATCCTTGTTAAGCGTTTTCACTTCATCATCCGAAAGATATCTCTTATCAGAATCCGAAAAGATAAAGTCCGATTCTGTTCGAATATCAAGTTGTTTATCCTGTTCCGATTGTTCCTTTGCAACCTGTTTATGCTGAACAGAAATGTTCTGATCTTCGTTCTTGGGCTCTTGAGTTGTGTTTTTAGAGCATGCCCTGAACATAATCACAATAAGAATTAAAAGTATAAGTCCCCCACCTGCTGAACCATTCTTCTTGCCACTACCTCTAGTCGAGCCTTTCTTCCCAGTAGTATATGTTTTCCTTCCTCTTTCATAAGATTGTTTCTGCGCTTCTTTTCTCTTATTTGCGTCTTCTTTTTCTTTCCTCTTTTGGGCTTCTTCTTGTTCTTTTCTATTCTGGGCTTCTATTTGTTCTTCATTTAGCATAACGCATACTTGTAAAAGAGAATTTCCATCAGAAAGCTTA
The DNA here is from genome assembly GCF_000703165.1 of Butyrivibrio sp. AE3004. Classification (NCBI taxonomy): domain Bacteria; kingdom Bacillati; phylum Bacillota; class Clostridia; order Lachnospirales; family Lachnospiraceae; genus Butyrivibrio; species Butyrivibrio sp. AE3004. The sequence continues at coordinate 27,900 of NZ_JNLQ01000002.1, read as the reverse complement.
CGATTCCTAATATCTCTGGTACAATCTCTATCCTCATCCCAAAAAGCTAGTTTTCTATTATTCCTATCATATAAATCAAGCCTTCTTACTCCTCCCCTTATTTCACCTATTCTATTGTTCTTCCTGTCATATATATAGACTCTCCCATCAAGCCGTTCTTCATACTCACCAATTTTAGTATTTCTTCCGTCCAGAATAGGTTCACGCATCTTAATTCCTTTCTGCTAAAGCATTGTTGAACTGAGATACTCGTATAAGTAACTGGAATATTACTGTTTACATCACACCTAGCCCCAAGATTAATTCTATCATTATCGCTTCTAGGAATATATTAACTACGCATTAATTATTCTTTGCTCTTATGAAATATGTAAATTGCAAACATCAGGCATACATTATTGGTCAAAAAAGGCGCCAGGAATAATAATCTTTCCCACCGCCCATTAATCAAAACATCAGACTATTTGGCTGTTGTCATACAGTTATATCCTCCGCAATATGGACAAACATTCACAGCCTTCTGTTTTGGATATGGAGCCTTCCCCTGACATGCGCACCTCTCACACCATACTTTTCCGCATTTTTTGCACATTTTCATATTTGCTCCTGTACGGTTACATACTTGGCATTTTACCATTAGAGACCTCCTATTCTGTCATACACATACTCATTGCTCATAATTATTTACTTTTTCATTTACAGCTTCATACGCATTTTTGGTAATCGTCGCTATCTGGTCAGCAATGCTTGTATCATTTGCATTAACTCTTAGCACATTATTATAAATATATCGCCCCCATTCCTCTTTAACAGGAACTATATTTAGCTTAAGCGGATTATCTCCAAACACATCGAAAAACTTCTGCTCCATTCCTTTTCCATCACGAAGTGATATCATGACACTTACGCTAATAATGAATTCACTTATCCTGGAGAGATAATACTCTAAAGTGCAATCAAATCCTACGGGAACATTCCATGCATACCACCCCGAGATATCCGAGAATTTTACTCCTTCACGAGCTTTTCTGGGCATCCATGGAGTAAACTTCCCAATATTGCGCAATTTTTCTGCGGTTTCTTTTACAATGTCCTTGTTTCTGTTCCGATACTCCCATTCTTTTGAATCAGAATCCGCAGTCTCCGTGGTTGCATTTACAGATGTAACGACAGAGCTCTTAAGAATTGTCTTGAAATTACTTATCTCTTCTTCCGACAGCTCTTTATCTCCATCCATCTGCAAGGCATCCATGAAATGAGGAATAAACACTTTAACTCTATCTATTTCATAACATGAATCGTCAGAGCCTATTCCATATATTTCCCTTAACGCTGCATCTAACAGGGCATCTTCCGTAAATGCTGCAAAAGTATCACCATCTATCCGAGTCGATGTAAAGTATAGATAGAGCTTTTCATAACACATCTGTACACAGATAATGGCAAATAGAATCCTCTTTCGAACATCATCATCTATATTTCTAACAGTTGATTCCGTAACTATATCTAGGAGTTCATAAGTATTGAATAGTCTTTTCATACTCCTGGGATTAAATCCTATAGAAGTCTGAATAAGATTAAAAAATAATGTCACCTCAGATTCTGAATCCGAAATATTCATTTTTTTCATCATTCCACGAACATATCTGTGGATATCATAACTTGCTACCGGCATTTTAAACGGAAGTTGGATTATTTTATCGAAGAAACTTCTTCCCTTTTCTTCTGTGACTTCATTCCCATACTTCTGCCGGATACCAAGAGTTACGACTTCATAATCCACCGCCAAGACAAAGACACACTTATCACAGTCAAGAAATAGTTTCAAAACCTCAAGAAGCTCAACTGCCTTGGCGGGTTGCAACCTGTCAAGATCATCAACAAAAACTACAACTCTGTCCCGATGTTCTTTTTCCAACTTACTATCAACAGCGGTTCTGAATTTATCTTTCAACTCACTAATTTCTGAGGCAAAGTCTACTTCCTGCGCTGGACCTTCAAGCGAATTACTAATTACTCCCGTTATTTCTCCACCCAATGTATAATCAGATACATTGCGAACTACTCGCTTTCCAAAACCTATCAAGCCATTTATTATCTTTTTCCTGACATCATTTTCGCAATCAAGCCCTTTTAGGATTACATCCATCATTGAAAATGCGAGGGCATTTCCCATATCAAACTGTGAAAACTGCCATGTATTGAACCATATAGGCCATACAGCGCCTTGCATATTAGCCTTCATCATGTTCATCATACTGGTTTTGCCACTCCCCCAGTCGCCCTGGATGGATATTGTCATTGGTGTCTCACAGCTCCTAATAAAGCTGCATAAGGCATTTACATAAACTTCTACATTAAAAAGGTCTTCATTTATACTGGCAACAGGTTTGTCAGGATATCCCATAGTTCTAATCAACTCTTCCCTCCTAACTTTCCTAGGACTTCACACTAGATTTGAATTTTTTCAAGGTCTGGATTACTTGTTCAACAAACGCTTCCTTTCCATTTGTATCATATAAAGATAAATAAGCCTCATTCATTGTTCTAAAATCTGGCTCATTATCTATTATCTCCTGGTTATTTGATGTGACATATTCCCAATATAGCCACCATCCTTTTTCATGCTCTAGCTTATCAGGCTCAAATACAAGCGCTTTTGCTTTTGAAATAAGCAGTTCTGACGGATTATCCTCTGTAAACAATTCACCATCTTCACTTCTACGCATAATGGCAAATCCTACATAAGCTCTCCACTCTATCTCAAATCTCAAAATAAAATAATACTCTGTCCCATCTTCCAGTTTATCCAATAATCCCATATTGTACGTTAGGGCCGGATATGTAGATGAGCTTAAGCGCCTTGAATAGTAATCATCCACGCTCTTTCTATAGTCCCATGGTTCATTCAGTAAAGGGTCATAATCTAAATTTGTTTCATTGTCCACTTTATCAATAATGTCCTCAAATAACGAATGTAACAACGCTGTTTTCTTCCGATTTAAGGATTTTTCGATTTCAATAGCTGCTCTCATGCAATCTGGTGAATCTATCATTTCATCAATTTTCATCTCAATTTCACCTCTTTTGCGATTTAATAAAGCCTCTAACGCTTTACAATACTGCCTAATGATATCTTCAGATTCTGAATCCGGACAATTAACTCCTTCCAACCAAGACAAAATATCAAACCACGAAATAAGCCGTATATCTTTCAACAAACTCTTATTCCAGGAAAGGCTTCTATATGAAGGCTTGTTTCCATTTATTGTTAGATAGAACAGCGTTGCTTGCTTACCATCATCATAATAATTCTTTGTATAGTCTAAATAATCAGCACACTGATTTTCTTGATCATCAGCGTATATTTTTGCTTCAATTGGCACAAAGACTTTTGGAGTCTTTATAACAATATCTATTCTACGATTGCTATTGGGAATACAATACTCTCGATACACTTTTGCTGAACGAAAGCTTCCATCACTTATGTCTATCCCTAATACCTGTTTTGCAAAGCTTTCGACATAAACGCATTTACTACCAATCTTGTAATTCAAGATTCCCCACAGAATTTTGCACATTATAAGCTCATCCGTTTCTTTTCCGAGAATGCTTATAATGTTCATTTTATTTCTAGATGCATCGTCGACCACTTTTAAGTCTTCCAGCTTATCCAGCATAGCGGTAAGTATTTTTTTAGAAGGACAATCCATATATATACCTCTAAATCACAGAATCTGCATAATTCATTCTCAAAACATGATGATTTTTCCCTGCTAACGGTATTGGTACATTCAAAAACATGTTACCAATATTATGCCCCATTTCCCCAGCAAATAAGTCAAATCCATATATAAAAAAAACATAAACTTCTATGTTTATATTATTGTTTTTCTCATACGCCCTTGATTCGTGTTAACATAACTGACTGCCCTGATAGCACTTTAAGTATAGCCACTTGGTTCCTTTCAAATAATTCACACCCGTAAAACACTGCATCAAAAGGGTTATCAAGACATTCCAAATAATTAAGTGTTAATCTCAAACAAAACGAAATCTTCTTTTCTTCAGAAATATAAAATCTTCCATGAGAACACATTTCATTCATACTGGATATCAGTATATTCATATTACTTCTACTACTTTCATTAACACATAGAAAAGCAGATGTTGTAATAGACACTATTTCATTTTCAAATTCAACAGCCATTTCAAATGCTTCAAGCATCCTACCAGTATGGACAACTGTGTCTAATGTTCCATCATCATTTTCAATAAACAAGTCCTCCCCACCCGCTTTGCTTAAGATTTCTATAAACTGTACTTCTGGATTCATAAGTCTACCTCAATTATGATACTTGGCATACATTGTTTCCGTATCTTTCTGCAGCTGCTTTCTAAGTGATTCAGGCCTGATCACTTCTACATAAGGTCCATATTGAAGAGCCCAAAACCGTAACGCCGACGTATTACATCTAACCCTAATAAGCATTGATTCTTCCGTTCTACTCACAATACTAAAATCTGTTCCGAACCAATCCACTAGTTCCGACATCATATCAGATGTGGTTTTTATTTCAGCGGAAACGCTTTCTCCACTAAACATGTATAAATGCTCAGCCATGTGCTTGGGAAGATTTAATCCATTTTCCAGTTCTGGCACTTGACTCATGGGTTTAATTTTTTCATCAAGAATCCTAACCTCTGTCATCTTATCTATTCTAAAATGAGCAACATTATCATACTTATCATAGTTAGCAATAAGGTAGAATCTGCCATTATTAGCTACTATCTGATATGGATTTACCTTATACAATTCCTCTCGTTTTGGATGTAATTTGAAATCTATACCAACCTCGTTATATACAAATTCAATCTTCCGTTTTTCAGAAATAGCATCATTTATAGCATCAAGTGCGTACATTGCCTGTTTGTTTATAGTCCTGTTCAGCTCCGGAAGATTACTCACGTGAGATACCTTAGCATTAAAATAATTACTTGCAAGACTCCTGATTTTGTCTATTAGTCCCCTTGCTTGCTTAGTAGATATTGACTTTGAAAAAAGCACACTGTCTATCAGGATACGTAGCTCCGACTCGTCAAATTCTCTCTCGAGCAACCGATATCCTTTATCCATAGAAATGTCATATCCCATTTCTTTAAGAGATATAATGTTATTTTTTACCGAACGTCTGTCACACTCCATTCCATAGTTCTTATCCAAAAGTTTTATAATTTCCTGCTGCGAAAGTGCATGTTCTTCATCAGAATATTTTCGTAAAACCTCAAGAATAAGCATATTTAGCATTTTTTTATTTCCAGTCGCATACATATAAATTGCTCCTCATACCAATTTCAACTGCTATTTTAGGAATCTACTGATTATAATTTATCACATTATATGTACATTTTTTTGTACATTTATTTTGTAAGAATATTTGTATAAAAAATGAAAAATATTTAGGAGGCTTCTATGATCGAGGATCCCTATGAAAAAGAAGGTTATGTATATGTTTTCGATTATAATTTAGGACAACCAATATATTACACAACCGAAGAATACGCTGCCATTCAGCTTGAACAGGGAATAAAACGAAAAAAAAGCAGATTACAAACACTGGAAGCTTATTTAATAGCACTAGATAACATAGACACGGTTGTCCGAATTATTAAAACCTCGAAAACCACAAGAGATGCAAAGAAAACCCTCATTAGTGCCCTGAATATCACTCAGAAACAAGCATCAGCCATTCTACAACTTAAGATTGATAAACTCACAAAAATGAATCATGAGGAAATAAAAGAAGAATACAAAAAATTATAAGAAAAGGCTACACAAATTATAATGACTCTGTTTGCTATCCCCCTGCTTCACAAACGTTTCTACATGCTATACACTGAAGTTGACACTATTAATCGCAAATTTTCATTACACAAACGGACTCTGAAACCAACTAATCATTGATTCCAGAGTCCGCTTTGTGTTTATTATTAACTTATTACTTGATGTCAGTTAGCCAATTCTTTCACAACTTCAAAATGTTTATTCCATTTCTGCTCTATCCCCTGCCAGAAATAGGTCAGTTCCCCATTTGGATACAGGCTGATTGAGTGACTTGTAATCTCCGAAGGGTTATCCTTGGAATCATAATACATCGCCTCATCATGTGCGCTCTGCTTCTCATAAACAAATCCGTCAATAGTTATCCTTCTTGGGAACTCAGTTATCATCACTGCCTCCTATGAATATGAACACTTTGATTGGCTGTTTCTACCTTATATTGTATATTGGATCTATTTCACATACAACATATAGCGTTTGTTATTTATTTTTTCTTATAAATATTTCCCTCTTATTTTATAAAGTTTTAATATATATGGTGTATACTCTCATAAAAGAACACTAGATGTTGTATTTTTTATAAATCTTTAATGTTCTTTACGGGAGGAAGAATCTATGAGCAAGAATAATTCTATAAGCAAAGCTTTCATTGGGAAATCTTCACCTAAGATTGTAGACACAATCAGGTTTAACAACCGTTATATGGATCTTGAGACCGTAAAAGAGAAAGCTACCGGCATAATATCCGCTGTGATATTGACTGGTATAGTAGCTTTCTCTTTTTTATTTATCGCTACATGTTTTTAGAGAATGGAGCATACGGGACTTGAACCCTCAAGTTTCCTGTTGCGCACCATTTTCTTTTTTACTTAAACCGCACGTTTTATGCGACCTTTGGTCTTGGGTATCATAAGTGCTTTATCGATGCATCCGATAAACCTATAATGCACTTCAACCCTCATTATCACCCGATTACCTTCAGACTCTTTTTCATGCACAAGGATCTTATCTATCAGATTGTGAGCGATATCTGCATCCATTTCTGTAATCTCTCCACAGGAGCTGATCAGGTTGATGAAGCTCTCTGTATCCTTTCTCTTGCTGCTGTTTTTAACGATGTTTTCCTTGAGATTTCTTACTTTTTCGTCAAGAGCAGTGCTCTCAGCCTCATAATCTGAAACAAGGATTTTGTAACGATCTGTAGAGATTACTCCCAGTGCCCGGTCTTCATAGAGCCTTTTGATGATGATATTCAGTTCATAAATCCTCTTGATTGCTTCATCAAGCTCAGCTCTGCTGTCATTTCTGGTCTTTTCTTTCTCCGCTGCAGACAGGCTCTCTACATACTTTTCAAAACCATCCTTGTCTTCGGTAATCCAGGTAAGTATTCTGTTAATATCTTTTAACAGCAATTCTTCAATCTGCTCAATCGTAATGTAGTGCTGGGAACAGCCACAACCCACGCCTTTTCTTTTGGCAAAGCCGCATACATAATACCCGATTCCCTTATGAGGTGGTCTTCTGATGATAAAATGCATCCTACTACCGCAATCTGCACAGAAAATTAGTCCCCTGTAAATATTCCTTGATGATGCAGGATTCCTTGGCTTTCTAACGGCCACCCTGCTCTGGGCGATGCGAAATACTTCCTCTGTGACGATTGCTTCATGGTTGTTATAGCATTTTACCCACTGTTCTTCCGGGATTTTTACCGGACGCTTATCCTTAAAAGACCTCTTGGTTTCCCTTAACGAGAACAGGTGCCCTATGTACACGGGGTTCATCAGGATATCGCGTACAGACCTCTGGCACCACTCAAAACGTTCCTCATCATCCGGATCCGACTTGTTTATGCCATCCTTATCAAGATGATAAGAACTCGGACGTGGAATTTCTTCCGTTTTCAGAGTCCTAGCTATTTCCGTACACCCCTTGCCGCTGACACACATATCAAAGATGCGTTTTACCACAGGAGCATTGTTCGGATCTGGCATAAGATGATTATGCTGTTCAGGATCTTTTATATACCCATAAGGCGGGCGTCCATTCACGTACTCTCCGTGTTCAGCGCTAATCCTTCTGATGGTCTTTATCTTTCTGCTGATATCCCTTGCATACCACTCATTTATGATATTCTTGAACGGCGCAAATTCATTTTCTCCATTCGCAGAGTCAATACCATCATTGATTGCAATAAAGCGGACATCATGTGATGGAAAAGCCACCTCAGTATAATAACCTGTCTGAAGATACTCCCTTCCGAGTCTTGAAAGATCTTTTACAATGATGATCCCTACATCTCCACTTTCCACCAGGCGTATAAGCCTCTGAAAGTCAGGCCTGTCATAATTTGTTCCGGTATATCCATCATCAACAAAGAACTGGCAATTGCCAAATCCCTGATCCCCGGCATATTTTTCAAGCAATGATTTCTGTGACACTATGCTACAGCTGTCCTCATAAAAGCCATCATCTCGACTGAGTCTGCAATATAATGCTGTTATTCTGTTGTCATGAAGCTGCTGATACATATAAATCTCCTTTCCGCAGCTTCATACGGAATTCATTTATGCCATTATACCAAAGATAATAATTCATGCGTCACAATCCATATAAAACTGCTCACACAAATCTCTATTGGTCACATAGATAAAAAATCCGGATACCATGGATGTTTCAATCCATTGATATCCGGAAGTCCTTTATCTACTGTATATTTCGGCATCATAATCCATAAACTATATATTCTAATCTCGCAGTTAAACTGGCTTTGTAATCCTCTCCTCATCGGAAAAGTCTATCTTATCTCTAATTGCTGGTGGAAGATCTGAGACCGCAATACCTTTTGTCACACATCCCACTACTTGCCTGAATCTCTTTTCAGAGCTATCCTTTACCAGCACCGCAATAACATTGAAGTAATCTGTTGCATAATCACCTATTATGCCATTTAGCATAGTAACAGGAACAGGAATCATGCCTTCTTTCCTCTTGTCAAAGCCAAGGACTCCCTTGTTGTTTCCCATTGCCATTTCAAAAGTATTCTTAATGGTTATCTTATTATGCACACCCATCCTGTATGCCTTAACGCCCTTATAGTCGAACATGGAGGGAAAGACTTCCAGTTTGGCTGATGTAGTCTTCTTACTCTCTTTATATGTGATGTGCTCTTTTTCTATAGGCTTTTCCATATGATTAAGACATTCCTCATAAAAAGCCTCAGCGCTAACGTAGTTATTTACCCTACATCCGACCAGATGGATAAAATTCTCCTTCTTGCAATTTGCAATGTAATACTTATACTCTGCATCGTCAGAGTTTTTCCTATAAATGAACATTACCTCTTTATCACAGATCAGAGAGTACGCGTTAGCAGATTTACAAAGCAGTTCTTTTATTTCTTCATCCGACTTGATTTTTATGCTGTTATAATTCCAAGAGGTTGTCGTAATCCTTTTTCTTGCCATTATTTACCCCAAATCAAAGCAAAAAGCCCGGTTGGTAAATCCAATCGGACTTGGTTTTGCTCTAGTTTTCTGATTTTATAGATGCCCGCCATCTTGCCTCGCGGCACGGATTAACCTATCCGTAAAAGGTTTTGATGGTCTCCTGATAACGACACGCGCTACATTAAGCCATCTCGGAGTTCGAGTTTTTACACTGTCAGAACCAGTGGGAGAAGCTCCTTATCTCCATAAAGATGAGCACGCTCATCTGGCAATTAAAATATAACATGTGGGGTGGCAAATATCAATATAGTAGGCAACAATTTTATATTTCTTTCACATGTAGTTTCAATTCTTGATACCATAACCTCATTCCTTTTCAACAAATTGAATAGGCTGGAATCTGTCAGAATATACCAGTTCTACATACGCATTTTCGCTGTTGGGGTCAGTCTCATTAGGATTCCTAATTATATCTCCATAAAGCTTGAAGTCCCATATCTTGCTGCCTTCTCCCTGAATTCCCGTAGCACCACTGAACCATTTAATAAGCGAAATATCTTTCTTATCATTTGGCAATAAACAGCACCCCTAGTGTTCCCGGACCACAGTGCGACGAAACAACACTTCCTGCGCGGGTCTCAAGGATTTCTTTGAACACGCCAAGACTACCCAGATATTCTCTCACAGATTCAACCACTTTCCTGTCGCATCCGGAATGGGTTATAAATACGCGCTCCGGTCTGGCATTTTTCAGGTCAGCTTCCATGTCCCTGACATAATCAAGTACATAGCGTCTGCTTGATCCGCGATATTTCTTTTCCGGATGCATGGCCCCGTCAGATACAGCGATACGCGGATGGATCTTCAACGCTGTTCCAAAGAAGGCAGCAAGGCCAGAACAGCGACCGCCCCTATGTAGATAAACAAGGGTATCTATCACAAAGCTTGCACGAACTTTATCTTTGGTTTTCTCTATCTCGCTTGCTATTTCTTTTGCTGTCTTTCCTTCTTTTGCCAGCTCTGCAGCATACACTACCAATAGTCCGATACCTGTGGAAAGATTTGCAGAATCAATAACATGAACTCTGTCAGACATGCCAAGATCTTCTGCAGCAAGTCTGACATTGTTAAAGTTTGCCGACATTGAAGATGATATCGTGAAAATAACGTATTCATCTGTTTCTGACGGATCCAGGTATTTGGAAATATCCTCAATGCTGGCCGCTGCTGTCTTGAGCGTTTCTCCATGTTCATCAGACCATTTATGGATCTGTTCGGGAGAAATATTGACGCCATCGAGATATTCCACATCCCCGAGTCTTACATATAGCGGGATTATACCGATGTCGTATTTTTGAATCAATTCCGGTGACAGATCACAGGTACTATCTGACAGAATTTTTATCATTATTTTCCCCCAGGCAATTATGCGCCTCTGTTCTCTTTCTTCTTGGATTCCTTAACATCAGGAAATTCCAGTTTTTCTGCGCTTTCTATATTTTCTTTTGCATAGTTCTCGTAAGATTTTCTGTAGTGCTTCTGGTGAGCCCAGATATCATCAGCTACAGGTCCCCACTCTTTTGAATAATTATCACATTTTGCGCAGAGGTGTTCAACGCTTTCTTCTGATTCTTCATTGGTGCCATGGGCTCCGGATCTTGCTACCATCTCTCTAAGAAGCTCGGGATTTTCAAGCATAGGACATGGCCTTAAATGATTCTTATTAAAGGGCTGTCCCTTATGATATTCCATGAAAAGAGGGCTCTTTAGCATCTCAAGGATTGAGTGAGTATGGATATTGGTGTTGGAGAAGTGGACAAATACGCAGGGCTCAGCATCTCCGCTTGAATTGATGTGGAAGTAGTTTCTTCCGCCAGCGATACAGCCACCAACAGCTTCCCCGTCATTTTGGAAATCCATTGGGAAGAATCCGATATCGCACTTATCACTTCTAAGGAACCTGATCTGTTCCACCATCTTTTTTCTCTGCTCTACTGTTGGCATAAGCTCTGGAACAGCATTGTTACCAACCGGCATGTAGTGGAAGAAGAATCCGAATCTTGCGCTTTTTTCAGCTATGAACTCGATGAATTTAGGATCAGTTACTGCATCGATATTATTCCTTGTATAGCAGATGGAAGTGCCATATACAATTCCGTATTTCTTAAACAGGTCCATGGCTTTCATAACAGCATCGTAGTGACCAATTCCACGTCTTGCATCATTAGTATCCGGAGTACCTTCGATAGAAAGCTGGAACGTGATGTTTCCAAGCCTTACTACTTCCTTGCAGAAGTCCTCGTCGATTAAAGTGGAGTTATCAAAAATAGAAAACTCTACATCATTGTGCTTTTCAGCAAGGCGGAGCACATCCTTCTTTCTGACAAGAGGCTCACCTCCTGTCATCATGTAAAGGTAAACACCCAGCTCTTTTCCCTGGGTAACGATCTTATCCATGTCTTCAAAAGAAAGATTGTGCTTGGGGCCGTAGGTTCCGGACCAGCAGCCCTGACAGTGCATGTTGCAGGCACTTGTTGGATCAAAGAGAATAAGCCATGGTATATTGCAGCCATACTTTTCCCTGTTAGCCCTTATCATCTTAGTGCCTCTGAAAAAGGCCTCATAACCAAGGTTGAGCATTGTCATCTTGGCAACATGAGGATCTGTCTCATCAACTACTTTATTCAGAAACTTGACCCATCTGTTATCGGGATCCTTAAAAGCATTCCTTACCTGATCAAGCTTTTCTTTTCTTGTGGCATCTTTCCCCCAAAATTTCTCTGCCTGGTCCACGAGCTTTAAGTATGTTGCTGTTCTGTTCTCAGACTTATCCAGATTTGCAAGAAATCTGTCTATCAAAATACTGAATGCCTGTCTCTGTGCCTTGTGAGAAATAGTTTCTATAACCTGCATACTTGTTTTGCCTCCCCATGTAGTGTTACAATCATTCTGATGTTACAAGTGTAACTCCGCCAAAAGACGAATACAACGGCTCTGAGCTCGGACATGACAGTAGCAATACCATTTGGAGCGATGTTACATAATCGTACATTTTGTAACAGCGAGGAAAAGAAATATGACTACCACAAAAGAACCTTTGACAGAAATGCAGAAAAAAGATGTTCTGCGGATGAATAATAAAGAATCTAACCAGCTGACAAGAGAATGTCTTCAGCTTGCGCTGATGCACCTTATGGGAGAACACCCATATGAAAAAATCACCGTCAGCGAGATCGTGCGTCGTGCCGGAGTGTCAAGAACGGCATTCTACCGTAACTATGCAGACAAAGAAGATATTTTGCATGAACTGGGAAACAAACTTATAAAAAGGATTGCTGATATCAGCGAAAAACCAGAGTTTCACGAGAACCCTCATCGGTGGTTTGAAGATGTTTTTAGAACTGTCCGTGAGGATAAGGAAACCATTACCTTATTTGATCAGGCAGGTATATTACAGCGTGAACTCTTTTCCGGAAGATCCATTTCAGAGCTTCTCTACCCTGCAACAGATACCGAGACAAAGTACATCAGGCTCGCTTCAGAAGCAGCTTTTTTCCAGATACTTATCAGTTGGTTCAGGGACGGGATGCATGAAAGCGAAGAGCATATGGCAGATATCTGCGTATATGTCTTTGAGAACACACTGAAAAAACTGCCATAAGATAAATTGGTGCGCATACGGAAACTTGAACCTCCCATTCCCTCACCACCACTAGACAGTTTAATTCCGATAGTATAACTTTCTACCTAATGAAATGTGTCCACTGATGTTCTTCCTTCTCAGGAAGTCCATACTTTTCTTTTCCAAGAGCGATGCTCTTCATAAGGAAAGTCATGTTTCTTGCAAGCGTTCGCATGGTCTGAAGACCTTCCAGATCCTGCTCCGCCTCTCCCTTTTCTCTGCCATGAACACTGTTCCAGTACTGGCTTGATGCAACAGGCATTCCACTGATTGTGAAATACTTATTGAGTTCATCATATGTAGCAGAACAGCCACCACGTCTTGCTATAGCTACTGATGCTCCTACTTTCATTGTCTTGTCAAAATGAGTGCTGAAGAAAAGTCTGTCAAGACATGAGATAAGCGTACCATTAGCTGATGCAAAATAAACTGGTGATGCCACTACCAGACCGTCAGCCTCCTCAAATTTCGGAGCAAGTTCATTTACCACATCATTAAATACACACTTGCCTTTTTCGGCACATGCGCGGCATGCAATGCAGCCCCTGATATCCTTGTTTCCGACAAAAACAACTTCCGTCTCTATGCCTTCTGATTCAAACACCTTTACCATTTCATCAAGAGCAATACTTGTGTTTCCGCCCACTCTGGGGCTTCCGTTAATGATAAGTACCTTCATAAAAAACCTCCCTCTCCAATCAATGCAGATTCAGTACGAACTTCACAAACTCAGGACTATCATGGTTTACGATCTCGCTGTGTCCCAGATCCTTTGCAGCCACCTTAGCCATCTCTTCATCAGTGAGTTCAAAATCCCAGATATCGATGTTCTGTTCCATTCTCTCCACATGCACTGACTTGGGGATGATGGAAACACCTCGCTGGGCATTCCACTTCAAAGCAACCTGAGCTGCACTCTTATCATACTTCTTTCCAATCTCTGTAAGAACAGGATCTGTGAAAATCCCATGTTTTCCTTCTGCAAGAGGTCCCCAGGCCTGAGGAACAACGCCATAAGCCTTCATATTCTCAATTGCTGCTTCCTGTGCAAAGAAGGGATGAAGCTCTACCTGATTTACAGCCGGAATTACTTCTACTGTCTCGCAGAGGTTTGTAAGAATAGCAGGATAGAAATTTGCTACACCTATAGCCTTTGCCAGACCTTCCTTGTATGCCTTTGTGATCCCGCGGTAAGCTGCGAAGTAATCACCCATTGGCTGATGAAGGAGAATGAGGTCTGCATAATCGAGTTCCATCTTGCCAAGCGATGTCTTTACAGCTTCATAAGCAGCTTCCTCACTCTTCATGTCGTTTACCCACACTTTGGTGGTTATGAAAAGCTCTTCCCTTGTGGTCAGACCATCAGAAATAGCACGGGCAACTGCTTTTCCAACAGCTTCTTCATTTGCATACGCGGCTGCAGTATCGATAAGACGGTATCCAGTCTTGATAGCGTTATAAACTACCTCTTCGCATTCTTTTAAGTCCGGAATCTGAAATACTCCGAATCCCTCAAGTGGCATCTTTGCTCCTGTGTTAAGTGTAATGTACTCCATAATAGAAATCCTCCTTCTTATCTGAAATTATTCTGTTTGAGCCATTCATCCAGCCCTTCTATTTCCTTGTTAAATAGTCCTGCAACAACATCCGCATTTCTTGCTGACGCTTTTGCATCCTTAAGTGATGTGGTCATGTAGTTATGATCATCTGTATAAGAGTTCGCAAAAAGATAAATCTTTTTCCTTTCCAGTCCGGATAGGATTCCAAAAATCTCCATACAGGAAGCGGTGATGTGTACCACCAGATAGGAAATGCCAGAATCAAGCTGTCGTATTTTTCCACATCCGGAAGAGGTGTCTTTATCTCCGGTCTTATCTTCTTTTCTATCTCTTCCTTTGCCTCTCTATATGCACAGGTGTTGTAATCTTCACTGTAGGGTACCTTTCGCTCGATCCTGAACATATCGGCTCCGGTCTTCGCCACAATCCGTTTGGCAATCTTCTCTGTATTTCCGCTCCATGAGAAATACGCTACAAGTGTCTTCATTTAAACCGCCTCCTGTTTTATATGCGATGTTTATGTTCTATGTTTTGATGATACCCCGTATATTCAGCTGTGTAAAATTGAACTTTCGTATTATAATATACTTGTTGCGTATATTAATCATTGGGAGTATATCATGATCGAGACATATCTTTTGGAGCATCTTGTAGCTTTTAAGAATCACAGAACATTATCCGAAGCAGCAGAAGCACTTCATCTTACGCAGCCTACACTTACCAGATCCATGAGCAAGCTCGAGGACGAGTTTGGAGTAAAGCTTTTTGAGAGGGAGAAAAAAAGACTGTATCTTAATGATACAGGTAAGGTAGCTGCAGAATATGCAGAAGATATTCTTCACATGCATGAGGCCATGGAAGAACAGGTACGTCTTTCTGACAGAAGAAGCAAGACCATAACTGTAGGATCCTGTGCACCTGGTCCGCTTCTTGAGCTGATGCCAAGACTATCAACGACATTTTCTAATATGGCATTATCAACAGAGATGACAGATGAAGAAACCCTTATTACAGGGATTAATAACAAAACATATCAGATGATAATACTCAACCATCAGCTTGAAGGTGAGCTTTATCATTCCCAGCACTGCGGCTCAGAACACCTTTGTGCATCACTAATACCGGAGCATAAACTTGCATATGAAAGCTCCATCACGTTCAAGCAAATGGATGGTGAAAGTTTTCTCATGGTATCTGAAGTCGGAGTATGGGATGCCATCGTCCGAAAACATATGCCAAAGTCGAAGTTTCTTCTTCAATCGGGAACAGAATCCTTATGGAAGTCGCAGAGACTTCGTCCTTCCTGCCTTCTCGACTGACCTAACCAATCGCGTTCTTGGAATGCGTCACAACAGATTTTCTGTTCCATTTTCTGATAAAGATGCACAGATGGACTTCTACTGTATTTGTCTGAAGTCAGAGTATAAGAATTACATAAACTGGTTCAAGAGATTATGATATTTCTTCATACAATGAATCTCCGGAGTGGCGCGCAAAGTGGGACTTGCTCCCGTGACCCTCACACTGCCAGTGTGATGCGCTCCCAACTGCGCTAATGCCCCAGACCTCATGTATATGAAGTCAGCGTGCTACGAAAAATAACACTTCCATTCGATTATATCACTTATGATGCCAGTATTTCGCTGATTTTATCGCCAATTCCTTCAAGCGCCATTCCAACTGCAACAGCAGCAAAAGTTATGAGGAATGCTCCGAATGACATACCAACAGAAATGGCTACTGCCCCCCACATCTGCTTGCTGACATACATGATGATTATTACAAGCATCGCAAGGTAAAATAGCCCCAGGATAACGCAGCCGATCCTTGAAAGCAGTTCCACCCATGTCCTGATGAAGCATACCATCAAGAATACCGGTAACAATATGATTTTCAGTAAAAGCTTTAAAACAAACATTTTTACCCCTCCATAAAATCTTCATAATCCGCATTGTTATTGTCAGCCACCTTTTGATAATTACTCTGTGCACCCTCATTGCATTCAGCCTCAAACTGCATATCTGCTGTCCCGGACACATTAAACAGCATTGCAAGAAGGTATGCCCTAGAATTATTTGGTGTCTTTTTGAGCTTAGACCAGTTCTCTATCACTGTTTCAAGCTGGAATCTGTTAAGCTTCATAAAGCGACCTTTAACTACATTCAGCTCTCTTTCTTCTCCAGCGATTGTGATTGTGCTGCGTCTTGAAGTAAGCACATCAACAATCAGATCCTCAAGTCCACGTACTTTGCTTTCCCAATGCGGATATGCACTGCAGATAGAATCAGTCCCTATGTCTTCCCTGACATACAATCTTGTAGCTGTTTCATCAGAGTCACATCCCATCCCCATCAATCGTCGAAGCCTTAGTATTACTTGGATAGATATGGATAAGATTATTATTATTAATTTTATTTTTATTAATAATATTCTTATTAGGGTCCCGATTATAAACTTCTAGAGTGTTAGAATTTAAACTTCTAGAAGTCCCATTTATAAACTTCTTGAAGTTTACATTTTGGGATTCTGAAACTTCCGTTTTTTCTTCTGAATCCCCTATTAATAAACTTCTGAACTGGAACAGTATCTTCGTTTTCATATTCATCTGCAGAGTAATCGTATTTTGCCTCAACTATTCTCATGACATAAATTCGAGATTGCCTTCCCTGGCCACACTTCACACGTTCTATAAGCCCGATTCCATTGTCCGTATCAAGCTCTTCCAAGACTTTAAAAGCTGTATTTCTGCCCACATTAAGCTCCTCCTGAATACTCTCAATAGAGAAATATATGAAGGTTTTACCATCTTTATCGATCTGATTATTTATAGCTGATAATTTCATCCTATCCAGCATAATTCCATATAGAACCTTAGCATTTGAAGATAGCTTTTTTAGTTCCGGATCATGTTGAAGTGCTTTCGGTAAGACTATAAAGCAATTTGAAGCAGGCTCTTTTCCGTTAAAATACTCAAATTTCATTTCCCCTTTTTATCCCCTTCCTTTATCCAGAGATGCAATTTTTGCACCTCTGGAACCATTATCTTCATCCTTGTAGATGAAATTCTTAACGTAGTACAGATTGGGCATACCCTGTCCTCTTGTTTCTATATCAAGGATCCCTATCTCCTCCAACTGTTTTAATGCCGCACTGATTGTTCTTGTAGAGAGCCCTATATCCTTATGCATCTGTTCCAACGGGTATATTACGTAGAGTCTTCCCAATTCATCTCTCCACCCATTTCTGACTGCCATCTTTATTCTCTGAAGCAAAATTCCATAAACAACTTTCGCTTCTATAGATAAGGACTCAAATGCATCATCCAAAAACATAAGTAGTGGTATCTCAACCATGGCATATTGCATGGCCTGCCTGCCGTAATGATAATCAAGTTTCATCCTGTACCTCCTTTTGTGATTCTTTCCACTGCGCCAAGAGTTCAAGGATTATTCTTTCTCGTTCTCTTGCTGGCATGTGTGACGGAAAATATTTATTCAGCTTCTTTTCTGAGATAGCTACTTTTCCGCTTATCTTAGGTTCAGGCAATGCAGCATTCATAACCTGTATGACTGTATATTGCGTGAGATTATCCAGATTGGGATGATTCTTCAGCGCTTCAATCTGTTCCTGTTTTAAGAAGCCATTTTCGAGACGATACTCATAAACCCATCTTTGAACATCCTTATCAAAATATGAAATCTCTGCCCCAAGACCAATTGCGATTTTCTTTTCGTCGACCATATCCAATAATTCCGGAAGAAGTTCTGTAAGACGGATATATTTTTTTACTTGTGTTTTACCCATTCCATATTCTTCACCTGCAATGGCTGCAGCTTCTTTCTTACGGGTTCCATCAGCTGCGGATTCATCATTTAACTTCCGCCGCTCAGTGGCGGAAGTACCTTCATCCAACTTTCGCCACTCAGTGGCGGAAGTCAAATCTGTCCTTGCACCCTGTCTTCTCATGACATCCATTTTCATCTTTAAGGAAAAAGCCCTTTCACTTGGAAGTATTTCCTCTCGCTGGACATTACTATCGACCATTGCTATTACAGCTTCATCATCAGACAGTTCCTTTACAATTGCCGGGAGTGTATCTACCCCAGCTATCACAGCTGCATGCATTCTTCTGTGTCCTGAAATCATTTCATAACCACCATTGTTATCCGGTCTGACAAGTACAGGGGAAAGAATTCCGTTTATCTTAACGCTTTCAACCAGTTCTGACATTTTCTCATCATCAATAACCTTGAAAGGATGATCCTTGAACGGATGGATCTTATCTATCTTTATTTCCTCTGTACCGTCCTTAAATGTTGGAGCCCCAAGAAGCTCATCTACAGTTTCAAAATGTATCTTTTCTCTTTTAGCCATAATCGAAGTCCCCCTTATGAATTACTTGAAACAAAATCTGTAAGTTCCATATATGCTCCGGCAACCTTGCCCTTCGGGTCATACTCGTAAATACTCTTGCTCATTGCAGAAGTCTCTGTAGCTCTTATTGAAAGCGGTATCTCTGCAGGAAGTACTCTCAGAGTTTTTCCATAAACTTCATTGACCTCAGCTATTATCTCTTTTGCATAGTTGGTTCTCTTATCCACCATGGTTAAAAGAATTCCTTCTATTTCAAGTTTTGAATTGAGCCTTCGCTTTACGGTATAAATCGTTTTAAGAAGTGCCTGGAGTCCCTTTACAGGGAGGAATGCTGCAGCACATGGGATCAGGCAGCTATCAGCACATGCAAGTGCGTTTACTGTCATTACTCCAAGTGATGGCATGCAGTCGATTATGACATATGAATATTGGTTCTTTATCTGTTCTATATAATCTCTGAGCACAAGTTCTCTGCTCATGACATTAACAAGTGATACCTCTGCAGCTGAAAGCCCGATATTTGAGGGAAGCAGGTCAAGGTTTTCACTATGATGCAGGATTGCATAGCCTTCCGGTATATCTTCCTCGTTTACAATCTTTTCGATCACGTCTACAATAGTGACATCAAGATTATCTGGTTCCCTATAGCCAAGGCAGATTGAAAGACTTGCCTGGGGATCGTTATCGATAAGGAGCACCTTATGTCCCTTATTTGCGAGACCTATACCAAGGTTCATGGCGGTTGTGGTCTTAGCTACCCCACCTTTCTGATTTGCGATTGCGATTACTTTGCACATACTTTTTTCCTCCCGTCTTTTCCGTTTTTTCTGAGATAATCCTCAATGATTGATCTTTTGATAAGAACCTTTTTATGTAATTTGTAAATTGCTCCGGCTCTGTCAGCAGCCCTTGTGACTGATTTATAACTCATCTGGTAATAGTAGATTGCCATTTTGATAGTGATGAAACTTCTCTGTGCAAACAGGATATCTTCATCATCTATCTGATCTGAGAACATCCATATCGTTCCAAACATGCTCAACCCTCCCTGTCCTCTAATACCTTTTTCTCTCTATTTCCATTTGTCTGATAGAGACCGGCAGGCTGATGGAATTTTTCAAGGTATTCATCAAAAATATCCCTGTTTATCAGGACAATCCCATCTCTTCTGTAAATGGCTCCGCACTGATCAGCCATCTCAAGAAGCTTTTTGTGTTCCAGGCTGTAAACAAGCTCAGCATCTCGGTACCTTAAAAATTTCTTGTTCAATGTCCTTACCACAAGTTTTTCCTGAATTACGGTTCTTGTTTCTGTGTCTCGCTCATCTTCTGCCATGTAGTCCTTATTAATGTCAAAATGTGGTTCGTCTGCTTTTTTCTTTCCCATGATTTTTCTCCTTTTTATTTTTTGTGCCGAAGAGAATCATTCAGAAAAAGCCAAACAAAAAAGCTGCTTCTTAGAAATTTTTACTTTCTAAAAAGCAGCTTTCATTACTTAATGTAAGCCTATGTCTCTCTATGATCATTTTTGTCTATCTGACATAACTTGGTAAGTTTTAGCCACGTTAGACATCAAAGTGTTGTCAAATTGTTGTCAAAATCCGTATCCCATGCTTGGAAGCCGCATGGTTACTGGCTTTTTCAGTCGATGTGCTTTAGTGTCGGGATCTCATTTAAAATTCCTCCACCACCTGGAATGTCTTGGAAATACCTGATTTCCGGCTCTCCAAAACCATGACCGGTTCAGCCTATACTTGACATGTTTGACCGTCTATTTGTTGTCAAAGTGTTGTCAGATCTATTTTATTGTTGTCAAAAATGATCAGAGACAGTGTCGCTCTTTAAAAAGCATCATTCCATCTGTCTACTAACTTGTTGAAGGACACCTCGTTTCTTCTGTCGGATGAGTCAGCATAGACATCAAATGTTGTCACCACGCTCTTGTGACCCATGATCGACTGGATTACTTTGGGGTTGTCCTCAACTTCACAGAGTCTTGTAGCAAAAGTATGTCTGCAGATATGACATGTGAAATGAGGGATGATTATCGGTTCTCTCTTTTCTTTCTTTGCCTTAAGAATTTCCTCTGCGTTGTGATCCGTGTAAATTCTCTTGATCGCCCGATTGATATCTGCTGCAGTAAGGCAGCCTCCGTCTCTGTTCTGGAAGATGAAACCACTCATTCCATCTATCACAGTAGCGTTGAGACCATTGCCATCCAGCTGTAACTCTTTTTCGACCTCGAAAGCATCCTTGACAGAGCTCATCATCGGAATAGTTCTGATACCCGCCTTGGTCTTGGGAGTCGATACTCTCAGTCTGCACTCACCTGTCTTCCTGTCAGTATAATATGAAAGACTGTGATTAACGCTGATTCTTCTCTTCTCAAGATCAATGTCTTCCCATCTTAGGCCGATGCATTCGCCGATTCTCATTCCGGTACCAAAAAGCACCGTGAAGATTGGCCACCAATGATAGTATATAGGACTGTTTGCAACGTACTCCTTAAATGCTCTCTGCTCTTCAACTGTCAGAGCTTTTTTGGGTACAATCTCCACTCCTTCTCTTTTTGCAATCTTACCCATGATCTTATCGGAAGGATTCCTTCTTATTATATCATCCATCACCGCAAGATCGAAAATCGGATGAATGATACCATGCACTGATTCCAGTGTGTTATACGAAAGATTTCTCTCCTTCATAAGGAAATAATAAAACTGGAGAATGTCTGAGTGTTTCAGGTCAACAACTCTCTTGGATCCGAGGTTATCCTTGATATAGCGATCATACGTATACCAGTAATTGGCCTGTGTTGAACCCTTGAGATCACTTCTCGTTGACATGTACCTGTTAAAAGTAAAATCGATAGTAGCTCTTCCAGCAGCATAGATGTCTAACCCGTCTAGCTGGTCTCTCTTTAGTTCATCCTCCTTGCGCCTCAGTTCCATCAGATCTTTGGAATATATGTATTTCCTATTACCATAAGGATCTGTGTAGGTGTACTGATATCGCAGGTCAGATTTGCGTTGCAGCTCTCCTTTTCTCAGAGGCCGACCTCTAAAGTCTCTCTTTGTGTCAGATTTAGCCATGTTACCTCCAATTAATAAGGCTGGCTTAATCCGCATAGATTCTCCCTGGCACAATTCTATTATGACTCTATGAAAAGCGCACCGCAAGAACTAAATCGTATTAACCAACCCTTATTCTACCTATATGATTATCTTCTGAATGTCAGTAAATATTCCTCCAGCACCGGTCCGTCAATTCGGATCATAGTTGTGCTGTACTCAAGGTATGCACCACATTCTTTCGCAAGTCTCCTTATGGTCTTACGCTCCATACCGAAGTACTCCTCTGCCTCCGGATACTTGAAAAAGCGCTTGCAGGCGTTCCTTGTCTCCTCTACTTTACTTCTCTGATTCATCATAAAAGCTTCTCCCTTCTTTAGAAATATTTCTTCTTTATAGAAAATAGGGTTGGCTTTATCCATAAGACTCTCTGGCACGAGTCTATCATGACTCCGATTCGAGATTCATGCAACAGCTTTTTCCAGTACTGCGAAGTCTATTCCATTTCTCATTTCCCTTCCCGCACATGATCGTACTGTTTTTCTAGCTTCTTTTATTCTGGTCTTTACAGAATCATGTGTGAGTTTTTCAACCTCCGCCAGTGTCTCCACTGAAGCTTCCTTTGAAATATACTTTCGAAAAATCCTTCTGTTCTGCGGATCTAAGCAGTTTACCACATTGCTGACTCTGAAATAATCATTTCTCATTTTCTGCAATGTGATGATCTGCGTCCTGTGCTTCTCGAAATCATCTGTCCATCTGAGTATTCTGTAATACTCACCATTATGGATTGCCTTTTCAATTTCTTCCCTGTTTGCTGCATCACTTAGTGTGGGATTACTGATGTTTGAAGTCTGAACTCTTACACCGAGATTTCCCAGCTCCTCGCGTCTGTTGTAATCAATTTCTTCCTTAATAGTGACGCTCAAGTTTTTCTCGCAGCAGTCAACGATTGCTTCAAAGTTTGAGAAATTCCGCAATATCATGTCTACCCGTTTTTCGATGGAAGCTTCATGATAGTCTTCCACAATGTTTTCAAGATCTAGCATCTTGCCCCTCCTACAAATAACTTCTGTTTCCCCAGTTTTTTGGCTACATATATAATTTTAGCTAAAAACTACTGGCGGAAGGTTCACTGATATGCGGAATATCTCTTCTTTTTGCCGTATTTCTCTGCACTATGCAGTATTCTTACAGCTCGTACTATCTCGCCCTGTCAGTATCCAGTCCGTTGAAATATCAAACTCACCGGAATATTTGACCACCAGATCCAGCGGAACAAGCCTTGTCCCGGTTTCATATGCCGAGATTATCCTGCCACTGGACAGATTGAACAGTTTTGCCACCGCCTCTTGCGTTAGGCCTTCACTCATCCTGAGCACCCTGAGTCTCTCCCCGACTTTCCTATCAGGCATTTCCTTCATAAGCCATGTCTCCTCCTTTCTCAACAAAACACGGACATATTAGCACATAAATACCGGGATTTAGTCTCACTGAAATCTCAAATAAATCTCAATTAAGTCTCACGAAAATCTCACAAAAATCTCACGATAGTCTCATGAAAGTCTCACGATAGTCTCATGAAAGTCTCACATAAATTGGCATAGTTAAAGCCCGGTCCATTACGAACCGGGCTTTTCTGCTCTATACAAATACAAACTCTTCACTTATAGGCATATCTATAATATCTTCTTCAGGCCTGTCAACAATTCCTGCCTCGATATCTTCCTCTTCTCTCCTCTTGGCATATATCCACATGAGAATTCCAAATAGTACAATTCCGTCAGGGCGTCTCCTAAAATATGTTGCCCTGGATATTCCCATTCCTACGTAGATAGCCTTGCCGTCCTTCACATTGTTTTCGCCTCTTAGAAATAGATCCTTCAATATCCGTCTTATCTGTTTCCCCTGGTTACGGGCATCAAAATCTACATCATAGTCTGTTCCAGAGACACTACCATCAACAAGAAGCTCTATAAGGTCCAGTATCATAGTTGCTTTTTCCATAAACCATCTTGATGTGACCACATCCCAAACAAAGTCCTCATATTCTTCATCAGTATATGGTTTTTTCCCTTTGATGATTTCGATGTACCTTCTTCTGATGTTCTGCTTTTCCTGCTGAATAGAGCCAAAAGTCTTTTTCCTGAACTTGTTTCCTCTCAGCGGATCACTCTGTCCCTTCGCGTACCTCTCTAGAAGTTTACAAGAATGCTCATGAACTTTATTATATGACATGTTCTCCCTTCTGCAAAGTTCAATTGCCAGTGCATGCGCTGATATACGTTTCCTCCTCATTTTTTCATATCCCTCCATTGAAAAAACAACAGTTACATCCCCTCTAAAAAATCTATCAAAAAACCGGGGACAGCAGTTGTTTCCTGCTATCTCCGGTCTTATGATGTCTTAAAAACTAGTTGCTGCTAACTCCAAAATCTCCAAAAAACAAGCTTCTTAACTATATCTGCTCTGAATCATCTGCGCTGTCTTCTTTATTTTTCCTTCTTGCCAGTCGTTGCTTCTCTTTCTCATACGATGTACAGGCGTCGATAATATACTTCACAGCACTCTTCCCATACTCATCAAGTCTTCTATACTTTCTGACATAAAAATCTTCCGTAGGGTTGTCTGTTTCTATAAGAATGGTTGTCGCTTCAAAAACCTTTGAAATGTCAAGATCAGCTGCATCGATCATACGGATTACTGTCCTGAAATCGGGATCTTTCTTCCCGTTAAGAAAATCCTTGGCAGTGTTGTAACTCACTTCTGCTTTTTCGGCAAGTTCTGCCGCAGGAATATCCTCTTTTTTGATCGTATTCCTAATCCTGTTAACAAGTTCCTTAACATCGTTGTCATTCATAATGAATCCTCTCTTACACTAATGTATTTTAACAACGGCGTCAGGAATTGAGAATTACCATTCTAATGAGATTTAAGTATCATTACAGTGATACACGTTTGTTGAACATCACGTGGATATAGCAGAATATACACAAAAAACGGAAACACAATATATGTCATTGGTTCCCGTTGCAATTTCACAATCTCACTTTGATTCACATTCTTCTAATTACGCTGCCCCAATAAAACCATTCACCTTCCTCTCGAAATTTACCGTACCACCTCCTGTTCCAAATGAAGTAATCAATCCCCATTTCCGTAAGCGCCGGTGTCAACAAGTGAAGGCGGATAATGCTCTTACCCATAATAAGCTTATCAAACAACGTGGGTTATAACTTGTACTTGTCTAATAGATGCACAATAAAAAATACTGCAACACATTGTGTCACAGTATTTTCATCCAACTTTTTAATTACAACAACGGTAATTCACCCAGGCTAACTCTCAAAGCGTTCTTTAACAGGCCTTAAATTTGAGACAGGTACCTCATCAGTACAATAGCATTTATTATCCCTTTGTTTGGCTTTTTCCAACTCAAATTGAAGGTAATCATTTAAGCGACCATCTACAAAATTCTGTGATGAGAATTCTTCAATAAGCTCTGTATAACATTTGGCGCGTCTCATAATGTCTGCTTTTAACAGTCTTAAGCTATCCTTATTTGTAATCGATAACGTATCTGAATAATCATCATCGCCTTCAATCATTGCAGTTATCAGCGGTAAGGCAAAATATCTTCTACTCCGCGTGCCTCGTATGTATGAACTTGGGGCTTATAATAAGGCTCAAGTTCTGCCAGTGAAACTATTTCTATTTTTTTTTAACTAAAAAAAGGAGCAACCATCGACGATTGCTCCCGCTACTCTTCCCATTTAGTTCACATCCCATCCATTCATCTTTTTAAACATGTTAGTGAACTCGCCCGGCAGCTTGGATCTCATGCTGCCTTCCAAAACCATCATCCTTTTCTGCTGTCTTAATGGCACAGGCCCGTTCTCTGGAGTAGCAACAACAATATCCACAACCTCAACGTTATAATATCGCTCGCCTTTTCCTAAATGGAGCAAGGAACTGATCTCCGATATTTATATTGTTGCCCTCATAGAAATACCAGTAAGGTTCCTCGTCCGGATCAATTATGGATTTTACCGCAACAAAATATCTTCTCTTCAGGTCTTACTGTTATGGCAAATCTTGCCTCTCCATCAAATGCAAGAATAGTGTCTGTACCCAGCACATTTCTGAGCCAATCGGACATATCATGCAATGCCTTATCTGTTGTTGGCATCAAACCTCTTATACCTGTATGTATCATCTTTTTCATTAGTGAGTTCCAGATCCCAGTATGATTCATTAGGGCCTGGCCAGTCTACTTCAGCCTGCGACAGTTCATATCCTATGCAGGCAAGGAAATAGTTTGCAGCCTCAGGTGAAATCTTTTCCTGGAACTGACGAAGCTTCTCCTGCTTATTATTTTCATCCCGGTATCCCGAAAACCAGATCCTGCCATCTCTTGTTAATGTGAAATGTTGCTCTGTTTCCTCTATTGCTCTTGTTGGCTTGCCTTCTATCCTGTTTATGGGAAACAAGCTTCATCTTTGTAGCAAAATCCCTCAAAACGGCATGTGCCTAGATTCATACAGTACGTCCTCCGCTTTTAAATCCTTTGGATAACATTGGTTCCTATCACATCAGTAACGCTTTAAAAACCATACTCTGGATTCTATTATTCTTCCCTCTGCTCCGCCATATATATTCCCCAGTCCTTAAACTCTTCCAGGGATATCAAATACTGACTTGCCCTCTTCTTCGTACCGGCTGCAGATTCCGGGATTATCTTTGGAAATCACATCCCATCCCGTGACAAGGTTATCAACCCGCTCTATCTTGTGTTCTTCCAAAAATCCATCAAAACTGCTTATGTCCCTGCTGTATATCTGCAGAACATTATATTTACCAAACATGATCTCATCTGAGCTCTTATGACCTCCAAAGCCAAATGAGGAGAGTCCGTTCATTGTAAAGAAGGCTACCTATCCCCTCAAGAATGGCTACCGCTTCTTCTCTGGAGCAGCCATCAATGTAATAAACATCTCTGTGCAGCGACTCTACAACGCCTGGCTTTACTTCCTGTTTCATCATTCTGCTTTGGCAGGAGTTTCCAGTATAAAGAAAAGAGGTTCATCATGCATCGCTATAAAATGGATCAGTACATCCTCTATTTTCCCAATGCTCACATTTGCAGTTATGGAATTACCTGAGATCTCATAGCCTTCATGTAAAATCGTATCTAATGAAATCCTGCAGCCTTCTTTTAGTCTTAGTATCTCCGCCCATAATCCTTACCTTCCACAACATTGCTTCCAAGCTATAGAACACTTATCTTCTACTATTCCTTTAGTAATTTCCTAAGAACATCCTCATCCATCTTTGGTAATGCTTTTCTGATATGTTTTTATTATTCCTGTCCAAAGATTCCTCCGGACTCCTCTTATAAGCTGATCTGCAAGGCTTGTCGCCCCAGTAGTTTTCAGCTATATCATATCGGCAGTTGGCCCCAGCCGTATTCATCGCCATTCTTACGCTTACTGTATTCATAATTTACCGGCACAACAACATATGTCTGCATCTGAAGCCTGGTGATCACTGTCTCAAATCCCTTGTTTCCACCCTTTTTATAATTCAAGCTGTCCTTAATCTCCCGAGTCAGTATTGCTCCTTGTCCAGAAATAAGATCCACAACATCTTTATCCTTATATGGTGCAAGCCCGTCATCAAATCTGGCATCAAAGTCATAACCATCCCCTGCGGTAATTACAGAAGTCCGGCCATAGTTTCAAACTGATAAATCCAGCTTTTTTCTCAAAGAACTTGCCATAAACAAGCTCTTTGTTCTGAAGAACCTGTCCTTTCCAGTCCCAGGCATCCCAATGGATTTTCCCACTCCAGCGTCCCTGATACCATGCATCATATGAAATATTCTCTTCCAGCGAGAAGCCTTCAATCCTTCCTGAAAAGAATGGCAG